>CAZHIL010000404.1:0-9089 GCA_964532985.1 uncultured Albidovulum sp.
ATGACTTCAACTTCACCATAATTCTTATAAACCGAATTTAAACTTACACCCGACATCAAAATCTTCCTAAAATCCTGTCATAAAGTTTGAACGCTAAAATAAACTAATGCTGTATTACTTTACTAAAATTTTCTTCAATCAAAACCAACAATTCAAACCCATTGATCGTATTTAATTGTAAATCAAGCCTTTCCAAAGGTATGAAAAATTCCAGCCTGATCTTGGGAGAAACCCTTAATTAGACTAACCATTTGAATAATCAAACAAATTAACTAATTTAAAAGTTCTTCACATACAAAGTTGTATATTTTATTTTTTAAGGAGAAAAATGAAAATGAATATTAAGCAGTTATTCGCTGCCATGGCATTGGTCGCTTTTGGTGGCTCTGTGTCAGCAAGTGAATTGATTATTAATACGGATACTTCTGACCCAGCCCCAAAAAAGGCTTTTGAGGACCTGATTGAAGGGTTCAAGGCAGAGAATCCCGACATAGAAGTAACTTGGAATCTTTTTGACCACGAGGGTTATAAAACCTCTATCAGAAACTTCCTTACCGCTGATGCACCTGATGTTGCCAACTGGTATGCTGGTAACCGTATGCTTCCTTATGTAAATGCCGGCCTTTTCGAACCCATCAATGATCTATGGGAATCTGAGGGGCTTACCGAGTCGCTGAAATCAGCCCAATCTTCCATGACCATAGATGGTCAAATTTGGGGTGTTCCCTATACTTATTATCAATGGGGTGTTTATTATCGGAAGGACATTTTTGAAGATTTGGGTATAGCAGTTCCCACTAACTGGGATGAGTTCCAGCAAGCTGGAGCAACCCTTATCGAAAATGGAGTTACTCCAATAACCATTGGGACCAAATATCTCTGGACCGCAGCCGGTGTCTTTGATTACATCAATCTGCGAACCAATGGTTACGATTTCCACATGTCCTTGGCCCTTGGGGAAATCCCATGGACTGATGATCGTGTCAGAGCAACCATGAATAACTGGAAAGATATCGTAGAAGCCGGTTTCTTCCTAGAAAATCATGCCGCCTACACATGGCAGGAAGCATTGGCTCCGATGGTTAATGGTGAAGCAGCCATGTATGTCATGGGTAATTTCTCGGTCGCTCCACTACGTGAAGCAGGCCTGACCGATGACCAATTGGGTTTCTTCCAATTCCCAACGATCACTCCTGGTGTTCCTGTTGCTGAAGAGGCTCCAACCGATACAGTACATATCCCAGCCAATGCCAAGAACAAGGAAAATGCACGTAAATTCCTGGCTTACATTGCAAGGGCTGATGTACAAACCCAAATCAATGCAACCCTTGGTCAATTGCCGATCAATTCAGGTTCTGAAGTCGCTGACGACAAGTTTCTGAAAGCCGGATTTGAAATGCTTTCAGGCGCTGAAGGCGGTATTGCCCAGTTCTTTGACAGGGATGCTCCTGCCGAATTTGCTGCAGAAGCAATGCAGGGTTTCCAAGAATTCATGGTCAAGCCTGACAGGCTAGACGATATTCTGGAGAGATTGGAAAAGGCCCGTCAGAGGATTTACTAAAATTAAAACAGTGGACACTACAGTTTCGGCTGTAGTGTTCACACCATTCGAGATCACTTAATGCGGCTATTCGGCCTATCACAGAGAACACTAGCACCCTGGTTGTTTTTGGCTCCTGGGGTATTCATTTTTCTGATCTATGTGATCATTCCCATTTTCCAGTCAATTAACATTTCATTCTATGCGTGGGATGGTCTCGGAGAAAAAACTTACATAGGACTGCAAAATTATGTTGAGTTGGCTGATGACGATGCCTTCTACACATCACTAAAGAACAATGTCATATGGTTGGTACTTTATTTATTGGCCATTCCTGCAGGTTTGTTCATAGCCCTGTTTCTCAATCAGAATGTATGGGGTATCAGACTTTACAAGTCACTTTTCTTTTTCCCTTTCGTGATCAGTCAGGTCGTTGTTGGTCTGGTATTCAGTTGGTTTTATGACCCATCTAACGGCTTGATGAACATCCTCCTGAACGGCTTGGGCTTTGATTCAATCCCGGTATTGGCGGATGAAAGATATGTAACATACGGTATAATTGTTGCCGGTCTATGGCCACAAACCGCTTACTGTATGATATTGTACCTCACGGGATTGAACGCGGTAAATCCCGAACAGATAGAGGCCGGTCGACTTGACAATGCCAAGGGATGGAAAATGCTTTGGTATGTTGTTCTGCCACAATTGAAACCAGCAACATTCATTTCCGTAGTTGTAACAGTGATTGGCGCCTTACGGTCATTTGACCTGGTGTCCATCATGACCAAGGGAGGACCATGGGGTTCAAGCAGGGTACTTGGTTATTACATGTATGAGAAAGCCTTCTCGGAATATGGCTTTCGTATGGGTTATGGTGCTGCAATAGCTGTTGTCCTTTTCCTGATCATGATCGTTTACATCAGTTACTTCCTTTATAAAATGTATCGCGACGAAAAGGGGTATTGAGGTGTTTCCAGCTCCCATTGAAAGAAGAGCCCTACCGCTGCAGTGGATTTACAAGGTAGCCCTGCCCATCGCTCTTTTACTCTGGTTGTTACCCCTTATTGCGGTCTTTCTGACTTCCATCAGATCAGCAGGTGATATCACCGCTGGCAACTACTGGGGATGGCCCACCTCAATCAACCTAATTGCCAACTACACCTCGATTTTCGAAAATACACCCCTCGGGAAATACCTCTTCAACAGTTTTAGGGTTGCCATTCCCACTGTAATTGGTGCTGTTGCACTGTCTTGCATGACAGGATTCGCTTTGGCTGTCTATCAGTTTCGATCGAATTTGTTGATATTTTTCATGTTTATCGCCGGCAACTTTGTACCTTTTCAAATATTGATGGTTCCGGTTCGTGATTTGACCTTGCAATTGGGAGTTTACAATACCGCTACTGGATTGGCAATGTTTCACATTGCCTTCCAGACCGGTTTCTGCACTCTTTTCATGCGTAATTTCATTAGGGCCCTACCTAGGGAACTCATCGAGGCGGCAAGGGTCGAGGGGGTCTCAGAAATCCGAATTTTCTGGTTTGTTGTTTTACCCCTCATGAAGCCAGCAATTGCTGCCTTGAGTGTCTTGATATTTACCTTCATCTGGAATGACTATTTCTGGGCTACCGTCTTGACCCAGGGTGTGGATTCACAACCGATTACTGCCGGTCTGTATTCACTGAACGGCCAATGGATCGCTGCCTGGCATCTTGTGTCAGCCGGCTCAATTGTAGCAGCAATTCCACCGGTGGCAATGTTCTTCCTCATGCAAAAGCACTTCATTGCGGGCTTGACCCTTGGTGCCGTTAAATAAAGGTTCACAATTGAAATACACCCTGGAAATCGAAATCAACAAACCGAGGGATGAAGTTGCAAGGCTCATTCAGGATCGGAATACCTTCAAGGAATGGCAACCTCAATTGCTAAGCACCGAATTGCTCGACGGCGTCATTGGTGAAGAGGGAAGTACCTACAAAATTGTTGTTTCGATGGGTAAAAACACTTTGGAAATGATCGAAACACTGATGATCAACAATTGTCCTGATCATTACCAAATCAAGTATGACGCCGATGGAAATATCAATATCATGGATTTCTGGTTTACCGAACTTTCTCCTTCCAGAACAAAAATGGTTGCTCAATCCTATTTCAGTTGCAAGGCGTTAATGATGAAGTTAATGGCCTTTTTCATGCCTGGGGCTTTCAAGAAGCAGACCAGAAAATACATGAACGATTTCAAGGCCTTTGTAGAAAGCCAATAGAACTCCCTTAAGTCCTTGGCCATGAAGTCTCCGCTAAATCTCAAGGAACTTGAAGGGTACTATGACCTTAATCACGAGACAGAAGACTTTCCAGAAAAATTATTGAATCAACTTCCAGATGATGAGTTTGAAAACGCCAATACCTGGTTGCTCAAGCGATATCTTGAAAATGGTAATCAACTTCCTGCAAATATTGAGATAGAGATACTGGACTTGCTTCCACACTTATCGAGTTGGGAGGCAAAATTACACCTTTTGCAGATTCTACCATATATTACGGTTCCAAAATCACGGTCCTCTACAATCAGGGAAAACCTGCTTGCATTGATCAAGGAAAACAACAAGTTCATCAGGGCATGGGCATATAATGGTTTGTATCATCTCCAGACATGCCATCCCGAATACAAATCTGAAATGATTATACTACTGAACGAGGCATATTCCAATGAAGCCCCCTCAGTCAAGGCCCGGATTAGAAACATATTGGGAGATGATGAATGGCAGAGCTGATCAAGGAACCATTTTGGTGGGAAAGTGCCGGGAGACCCCAATCTGTCGCTGAAATTGCCCTTCCCGAGGAAGTTGATGTAGTGGTTGTTGGAGCTGGATTGACTGGATTAACCGCAGCGCTGTTTCTTGCCAAGGGAAACAAGAAGGTTCTGGTTCTGGACAAAACTACACCTTGCTTGGGAGCAAGTTCAAGAAATGGAGGCATGATCGGTGGAGGTCACAGGGTTTCGGTTGATCTACTCATTCAAAAATACGGTCAGGACCTCGCTTCCCGCCTACTTCAGGAGATGCATATAGATTCAACAGTCTTTGCAAAGAATCTGATGACATCTGAAAACATTGACTGTGATTTTCAGGAGACAGGAAGATTTCAGGCCTTCTGGAAAAAATCAGACTATGAATCATTCGCCAGCAAGTTGGATCAGCTGAGGGAGTTAATACCGGTCGAGGCCGATTTGGTTTCCCCTGCTGATCAAAAGAATGAAGTTGCCAGCAAAGCGTACCATGGTGGTATATCCTACCATCTGCATGGTGGAATCAATCCTGCCAAATGGGTTTATGGCATCAAAAACCGTGCCTTGGAACAAGGGGTGATCATTCAGGGAGATACGCCTGTAGAAGAATTGCATTACAATGCAGGAGTTCATACCGTCAAAACCCCACGAGGTAGTGTCAAGGCACAGGAAGTCCTGATGGCAACAAATGGTTATACCCCTTCCAATTTTGGTGATTTGAGCAAACGAATTTTCCCTATCCCCAGCTTCATCATTGTCACCGAAACCCTAGGTGAAAATCGGGTACGAGACCTGTTTCCCGGGCTCAAGATGATTGTTGAGACTCGTGAAAGGCATTGTTACTTTCGTCCCTCACCAGATCACAAAAGAATAGTTTTTGGAGGAAGAGCTGCAATGTTCAAGCCACCGGACAATTTCTTCGAGAGTCAGCTCAGAATGCTGCTTGCAGGTATTTTTCCTGAACTGAAAAATGTTGGGATTACCCATGCCTGGTGGGGAAATACTGGTTTTACTTTTGAAATGCTGCCCCATGTCGGGAAATTGAACAATGTCTGGCATGCCATGGGGTATTGCGGTAATGGCAATGGCATGGCTCCTTGGCTGGGATACAAGGTGGCAAACCGTATACTGGATAACCCCGAGGGCGAAACCGCCTTTGCCGAGATAGAAATGCCAACCAAATGGTACTATAATGGCGTACCATGGTTCCTACCCTTTGCCGATGTTGGCTTCAGGTTCAGGGATCTATATTCCAACATCCAGAAATAGTCATTTGGGTCCAATCGTATTACGGTTGATATTTCCAGCAGGTTGTCAAATGGTCATTTACCATTCCCGTTGCTTGCATGAAGGCATAGATAATTGTCGAGCCAACAAAGCTCATGCCCCTTTTCTTCAGATCCTTGGACAATCTATCGCTTATTGGTGAAGTAGCAGGTAATTCTTCAAATGTATCCCAGTGGTTCTTGATCGGCTTGCCATCAACATACTCCCAAAGATAATTATTGAAAGAACCGAATTCATTTATTATTTCCAAGGCTACCTGGGCATTTTTTCTTGTCGAATAAATTTTGAGCCTGTTTCTGATAATTCTTGCATCTGACCTCAATCCTTCAAGATAATTGTCGCTTAAATTGGCAACCCGCTCAATATCAAATTGAAAAAATACTTTCCTGTAACCCTCTCTCCTTTTGAGAATTGTTTCCCAACTCAACCCTGCCTGGGCACCCTCAAGAATCAGCATTTCAAACAATTGCCTGTCATCATGTACAGGAATTCCCCATTCATTGTCATGATAATCGGCATAAAACTCCTTGCCAGGGCCATATCCAAAACATCTTGACAACTCTGCTTTAGCAATTCTCTTGTTTTGTGATTCAGAGTTGTTCAAATCCGAAATCCTTCTCTGTAAAATTACAATTCGATATTTGAAATAATTTACCTTATTGATTGAATATTAACTAGAACTCCATCCCAAAGGTCATTAGGACTGAATATCTGATATTTTCAGAATTTGATGCCGATGCGATTACTTTGCTCTCCATGAAGAACTTTTCCCTTTGCCAATTTGCCCCAAGTGCAAAAACAAGTCGTTCACTGCGGGATACGGAAACAAGATCTTCACCCGAAACATTTATGCGTGTTACTTCTCCAGTATGGCCTTTTAAATAATCAATTGATGCTTGCAAACTCAATTCACCACCCGTTCGGTGAACGGGTATTTTCATTTTTGCGACCAGCCCCACACTGGAAGCACGATAAAAGGTATTGGGCATTTTGACCCGGGTTCCAACATTATCGGTAAAATCTGACAGGTGGATTGAGGTCATCATTGTACCCAAACGGGGAACAAGCATAATCCGATTATTCAGTTTTATGTTTCTACCTACCTCAAAATCGAATGACAAACCCTTTGACCCAATGCCACCGGCAAGGAGTCCAAGACTCTCCGAATGAAAGGTAAGTTTGTATTTTGCAAGGAACAGGCCACTTCTGGCATACCAGCCATCAGCAATGTTTGGGTATGATAGTCCAAAAGCCAGGCCATAACCCTCAGTAAGAATTTTACCTCCCCCCTCTGTCAATCGGGCTGTAACATCAGCAGAACCTTCATTACGACGAATGGAAGTTGAACCAATGAGATTTTCACCAATCCTGAAATCCATACCTATTTCAAACCCATTCAACTGTGCGCTGAATTCTGCGTCTAGAGTTGAGAACATGGGTTGATGGGATAAATTATCTCTGGAAAAATTGGTCCAAATGTTTGAACCAGAAGAAAACATCTTGATCCCCGTGGATACTGGTTTGTTTAAACCCAAAAGGAAGTTTGGTACAACCTCGTAGAGTGCAACTCTTGGCGAATATGTATAAATAAAATCGGCGGTCGAAAAATCCCGGTCAGAGATGATGCCCAAGGTCGGCTCGGAAATAATCCAAGGGTCATTTTCGTGATCCACGAGTACACCTTCCGGCCTGATCTTGACATTCCATATCCCGTTTGCTGCATAGATTCCTGGTATAACCCCGCTGGTACTGTCATGCAACTTGACCCCATTTATTACTATTGTTGTTCCACCTCCGTCATTAAGAATCCAGTCATCGCCGATGACATCATCAATGCTACGGCCATTCAAGTTTATATCCAGATACAGTCTCGGACTGATAACAGGATCTCCCGGATTCTTCCCGGATGTGTCTCCAGTTGCAAGGATTGCAATTCCCTCATTCGACTTGATGAAACCCTGTGACCCGATGAACACCCTGCCACCCCCGGCAAGATAAATACCAGCCCAGTCACTACTGATGCTACCGGTCAGGTTGATCGTTTGCCTGCGATAGCCGTTATCATCAAATGTACTGCCTCTATAGACAAGGTTATTATTCAAGACTCCGATTCTGACTCCATTGGAACCCTTTCCCAGCACTTTAATGTCACCCCCGGCATGGATCATGATACCCTGATCTTGCGAGATTCCGTCATAACGGGCATAAATCCCAATGGCCGATCTTCCTTCCGTGACTATTGTATCTTCAGAGGTAATTTCAATGTCGCCCTTTCCGGAATTAAAGCCCAGTATTCCAAAAGAGTTGGTACCACTTGTAGTGATATGGTTGTTTCTAGACACAATCGAAATATCTCCTGTTCCTCCTCTACGTAATCCTGAGATTCCATAAGAATTTGCACCATTGGTAGTTATTTTTGAGCCTATCACTGAAACATTGATATCGCCCTCACTATTCCCCTGACTAAGAGCTGCAACTCCCTCTGATGAATTCCCTGAAGTAGAAATTTTGCTATTTTCCAATTCTATAACAATTTTGCCTATTTTTTTCCTGTTCCAAGCAAGAATCCCCCTGCTTGTATTCCCAGTTGTTTTCAGATCTAATTTTTTACCAATAATATGGATTCCACCTATACGGGTTGCACCCCGGTGATTGACAAAAATTCCATGGGATAATTGAGACCCTGAGGTTTGAATCTTAAAATTACTAGCATCAATTTTTATGTTGCCATTACCATCGTGAGTGGCTGACATCCCCCAAGTTCTATCACCTAAAGTCGTGATCGTCCCCCCTTGAACATTAATATATATATTTCCATGACTCCGATCGTCACTTGTACTATGCCAAGCTCCAATCCCGAATCCATATTCTCCTTCTGTATTGATATTAACATTCTTTGCTTTTATGGTGATATCACTTGAGAATTCACGGCTGAGAACACGTTCCTTTTGGTTGGTATCTCTTTCTAAGTTGTAGCCTATGATCCCATGTATTCCTCTATTATGTTGCCCCATTGTGGTAATTTCAGCATCAGAAACTGTAATTTTGACTGTGCCAATTCCATCGTGCAAGCCGTAAATAGCAGCGTGGGGGATATTGGTTGAAAAATCGCTATTGCTTGGTTTGGTTTGAATTTCCCCATCCGAGAATTCAATTTCAACATGTCCTTCTCCGCTGTGTATACCAGATACACCTTTGGATTGATCACCCGTTACGGTGATATCAACATTCTTAATGACAACCCGGTTATTCCCTTCACCTTCGTGGACTGTGTTTATACCTGAGTGATTCTGACCCTCAGCACTCGTAACAATATCAGCGTCATTGATATTCAAGTCGATGTCTTGGGTCGAAGTTTCATTATATTGACAAGAAACTGGTTGACCGAGTTTATGGTCGCCACTACAGTTTTGTGCCATATTTTTTTCAGGGATTATAATAATCAATACAAAAAAAATTAATGCAAAATTATTA
>CAZHIL010000405.1:0-9088 GCA_964532985.1 uncultured Albidovulum sp.
GTATTTCAGACCCCGAATTAACCTCACTTCTCGAGGTGAGGATATGACTCCGTCGGCACCGGCCTCAAAGGCAATTTCTGCTCTTCTACCCACCAAGTTGTCAAGGTCACCATTTTGATACAAGGCACCATCAAGATCTTCACGATCAAGCGAGGTTAGTATGGTTATAGCCAGTATTTTGGTTGAAGATTCTCCTCGCCCCCTGACAGCAGCTTCGACAACATAGGGATCCCCATGAACCGTTAGAAAATCAAACTGGAATGCCGACAAGGCCTTAACGGCTTTTTCAACAGTATTTCCTATATCGAAAAGTTTCAAATCAAGGAAAACCCTTTTGCCGTGTTGCTCCTTCAGCTCTTTACAAAACTCCAACCCTCCATTGGCAAGCATTATTTGCCCAACTTTATAGAACCCGATAGCAGGACCCAATTTTTCCACCATTTTTCTGGCCTCATCGGGATGAGTATAATCAAGTGCCAAAATCAGACGGTTATCCATCTTCCAACATCTCCACCATTTTTTCACGCATGAGAAACTTTTGAGGCTTACCAGTGACAGTCATTGGAAACTCCTCAACAAATCTGAAATACGATGGAATCTTGAAGTAAGCAACATTATCATCACAGTATTCCTTAAGTTCTGACTCATTGAGATTCATTCCTGGTTTGGTAATGATCCAGGCACATACTGATTCCCCTAGTTTTTCATCAGGGATACCAAAAACCTGTACGTCATTGACCTTAGGGTGACGGATTAGGTATTCCTCAATTTCACGCGGGTACACATTTTCACCCCCACGAATGATCATGTCTTTAACACGCCCCACAATATTACAAAAGCCATCTTCATCGATTATTGCCAAATCACCTGAGTGCATCCACCCATTGATTATACTTTCATCCGTTTTTTCCCCGTCTTCCCAGTATCCTTTCATTACCGAATATCCCTTTGTACAAAGCTCGCCTCGAACACCAACCGGAACGACTTCACCTTGGTGGTTGATAATCTTTACCTCCAAATGCGGATGAATCCTTCCAACGGTTTCACACCTTTTGTCAATAGGATCATCCACAAAACTTTGAAAGGATACCGGTGATGTTTCAGTCATGCCGTAACAAATCGTGATCTCATTAAGGTTCAATTCATTGTTGACACTTTTCATGATTTCTATTGGACAAGGAGCCCCTGCCATTATACCAGTTCGTAAACATGAAACATCGCGAGGGGAATTTTCCAGATCTTCCAACATCGCAAGAAACATGGTGGGGACTCCGTAAATCGCAGTACAACGCTCATCGGAAAGCGCATCAAGAGTGTTAGAAGCATTGAATGACTCACCTGGAAATATCATTGCAGCACCGCAACTCACTGCTCCCAATACGCCCATTACCATTCCAAAGCAGTGATATAGTGGAACGGGGATGGCAAGGCGATCAACTTCTTGCAACCTAATTCGGTCCACTACAAAACGAGCATTATTGACGATATTTTTGTGTGAAAGAGTTGCACCTTTGGGTAAACCGGTTGTTCCGGACGTAAATTGAATGTTGATCGCCTCATCTGGACAAAGCGTTTTATTGATTGCTTTTATCCTGATTTCTTGATCAGGCCCTCCCAGTTGCATCAAATCCGTGAACGAAAACATTCCCGGCTCCTGAACATCGTCCATTAAAACAATGCTTTGAAGATTTGGTAGTTTGTTAGACTGTAACTGGCCTGGTCTGCAGGATTCCAATTCAGGTGCCAGCTTTCTTATCATTCCAACATAATCTGATGTCTTGAATGACTTTGCAGAAATAAGGGCTTTGCAACCTACCTTATTCAAAACATATTCGAGTTCTGACAATCGGTAAGCAGGATTGATATTAACGAGAATCAAACCAACGCAAGAAGTGGCGAATTGGGTAAGAACCCATTCAAGCCGATTGGGAGACCAAATTCCCACCCGATCACCTTTTGATAAACCCAGGGCCAACATTCCGGCTGCGAGCTTTTTTACCGCATCATAAAACTCGTAATAACTTAGCCTGATTCCCTTGTCGCAGAATACCAAAGCTTCCCTGTTTCCAAACTGTGATACAGTTTTTTCCAATTGCTCCGGGATAGTCCTGTCAACCAATGAAGGGAAATTCGGTCCTCTCAAGTACGACATCCCATCCAAGGGTATGGAAACATTGGCAAATTCATTTTCAACCTGACCAATCCTTGAAACTTTGTCGGTTGAACCTTCAGGTTGATTAGGCATTTTTCCAATCATTATATATTTTCGCCAACCCCCACTTTGCAAAAAAATACATCAGTTTATGATCAAACTTAGACCCGATGAATTTTTTTCCTGACAGCATAAAGCCATTAGGCCGATCTTCTCTCAAGCCAAAATGGATATTCATCGCTTGAAATTCACCTTGGAATAGGGCTACAGGACACACATCCATCAATAAATCCTGCCATTTTTAGCAATTTTCTTCCACTACTGCAATGATTCAAATATTTAAATTTGCATCTCTTCGAATTTACCATGATTATTGGAAAGTTATTTGGTCATTTTCTTCTGATATAAACATTTGAAATAATTTTGATTGTTAGCTCGAGGGTGGTTGGTTATTTTCAGGAGTGGCAAATTTTTCAGAAAGGTGAATGATGAATTTAGATTTACTCATAAAGGGAGTCACACTTCCCTCAGGGGCAACTACTGATATAGCCATTTCAGGATCAAGAATCGCTGCCATTGAACCGAATATGAAAGCTGAAGCAGCACAAATATTTTCCTTTGAGGGATGCCTGCTTTCCCCACCCTTTGTCGATCCACATTTTCATATGGATGCGACATTGTCCCAAGGTATTCCTCGTGTCAACCAATCGGGCACGCTTCTGGAGGGGATCGAACTTTGGGGGGAATTGAAAGAAATACTGACTCCCGAAGCAGTCAAGCAGAGAGCCTTGCTATATTGTGACTGGGCTGTTTCCATGGGGTTGTTGGCTATTCGAACCCATGTAGATGTATGTGATGACCGTTTGCTGGCTGCAGAAGCCTTGAAGGAAGTTCAAAAGGAAATATCACCATATCTCGATTTACAACTTGTTGCCTTTCCACAGGACGGTTTTTATCGATCAAGGAATGCTAGGAAAAATACTCTCAGAGCCTTGGATTTGGGTGTTGATGTCGTTGGTGGCATTCCTCATTTTGAGCGTACCATGGATGAGGGTCTTCGTTCGGTAACGGAACTTTGTAGAATCGCAGCCGAACGGGGATTGCCAGTTGATATGCATTGTGATGAGACCGACGATCCCAATTCCAGACATATCGAACAACTCGCATTTGAAACGGTAAATCTGGGACTTGAGGGTCGTGTTACAGGGTCACACCTGACCTCAATGCACTCCATGGACAACTATTATGTTTCCAAATTGCTTCCCCTGATCGCCGAGGCAGAAGTTTCAGTGATTTCAAATCCCCTCATCAACATAGTTATTCAGGGACGGCACGATAATTATCCCAAAAGAAGGGGATTGACCCGTGTACCGGAAATGCTGGATTATGGTATCAGGGTTGGTTGGGGGCAGGATTGTGTACTTGATCCCTGGTATTCACTCGGTACAGCCGATATGCTGGATGTTGCTTTCATGGGGATTCATGTCGCTCAAATGACAAGCCAGGCAGACATGTTCAAATGTTATGAAATGATCACGACTGAAAATGCAAAGATCATGGAACTGGAGGATTATGGATTGTTGCCAGGTAACAAGGCCAGTTTTGTCATACTGGATGCTGCTGATCCAGTTGAAGCAATTCGACTCCGGGCAGATCGGCTGATGGTAGTCTCGAATGGAAAAATTGTGGCCAAAAGAGAAAAAAAGGTAACTGAACTGAATCTCCCCAATCGTCCTGAAACTGTCGAACGTAAACGCAGATAAGCAACAATATTGACCTATCAACAATTTTTTTGCGAATGACGATGACAACAAGGAGGAGTTCATCTAATTGGCCATATTTCGTAGCATAATTGTAGATCCCAACAACCAGCTGACCATTACGAAATTTGAAACTGCTCATAGCCAGAAAGGTCTTGAAAAATCAATTCCTCCTCCAACATTTTTATTTAAACTCTGACCCCCACCCCAAAAGATTATCAGTGAATTAGCCAGGAGGAACCACCAATGGATGGACAAAATTTCAGCCAGGGAACCTACACTGCACTTCAGAATGCCATTCAGATTGCTAACGGTTCCAATCACCAGTTCGTTGATTCCGTGCATTTGCTGGAAGGAACCATCAATGAATCGCAAGGATTGGCAATGAACCTCATTCAGAAGGTTGGAGGAAATTTGGAATCTCTAAAGCACTCCATCAACAGAGAAAAGGAAGCAATACCTAAGGTAACTGGTGTGGGTCCCAATCTTGGAACGGAAGGTTCAAAAATCTTGGCAAGGGCTGAGAAATTGGCCGGTCAATTTGGGGACAAGTATATCGCGCTGGATATTTTGTTTCTGGCCCTTGCCAGCGAACCATCTTCAGCAAGCAGATTATTGAAAAAGGCAGGAATCCATTCTGAAGCGCTCAAGTTAGAAATAGAAAAAATACGAAAAGGCAGAAGTGTGGATAGTCCCTCTGGTGAAAGAAATTTTGAAGCACTAGAGAAATATTGCCAAGATTTAACCGAAAGGGCAAGACTGGGAAAGATAGATCCAATTATCGGAAGGGACGAAGAAATTCGTCGAACCATGCAGGTTCTGAGCAGAAGGACGAAAAACAATCCTGTACTCATAGGAAATCCCGGTGTGGGTAAAACGGCCATCATTGAAGGTCTGGCTCTTAGGATCATCAAGGGTGATGTTCCGGAAAGCCTACGCAACAAGCGTTTGCTATCACTTGATATTGGATCACTCGTTGCTGGTACTGGCGTCCGAGGTGAGTTTGAAGAAAGAATGAAAGCGGTCCTCAAGGAAATAACCGATGCCGCATCCGAAATCATTCTTTTTGTCGATGAATTGCATACTCTAGTGGGTGCCGGCAAGGCCGAGGGATCGGTTGATGCTTCAAATTTGATGAAGCCAGCACTGGCAAGGGGTGAATTGCATTGTGTAGGAGCAACTACGCTGGACGAATTCAGAAAGCATGTTGAAAAGGATGCAGCCCTAACCCGGCGATTTCAGACTGTATTCATCAAGGAACCTACAGTCGAAGATACGATTTCAATTTTGAGGGGTATCAAGGAAAAGTATGAGCTTCATCATGGAGTTGGTATTTCAGACAGTGCCCTCGTTTGTGCCGCAGTTCTATCCAACAGATATATTACAGACAGGAATTTGCCTGACAAGGCGATTGACCTGATTGATGAGGCAGCAAGCAGGATGCGCATGGAGATCGATTCAAAACCCGAGGAGTTGGATAGTCTTGACCGGGAAATACTTCAGAAACAGATTGAGGTTGAAGCCCTGAAAAAGGAAGAAGACAACAGTTCGAAGGAAAGGTTGGCAGTTATCCAGCAGGAATTAATTGAATTGATTGAAAAATCTTCTGTTCTTACCTCAAATTGGCAACTCGAAAGAGACAAATTGTCCAAAGCCAGACAAATTAAGGAAGAACTTGACGAGGCCAGGATTGAATTGGAAAAGGTTAAGCGGGAAGGAGATCTGGCCCGGGCAGGGGAGCTCAGTTATGGCATCATACCTCGACTTGAAAAGGAACAAAAGGAAATCAGCGACAATTATGAAACAAAATATCTTGAGGAAAAAGTATCAACAGAAAGGGTAGCTCTTGTTGTTGAAAAATGGACTGGAATACCTGTTGCCAAAATGCTTGAGGGAGAAAAGGAAAAGCTCCTAAGAATGGAAAGTGAACTCGGCAAGCGAATTGTTTCCCAAAAGGAAGCGGTCAGGGCTGTTTCCAATGCCGTTAGAAGGTCCCGTTCAGGATTGAGTGATCCCAACCGTCCAATAGGATCATTTCTGTTCCTAGGACCTACAGGTGTTGGTAAAACCGAATTATGCAAGGCACTGGCTGAATTCATATTTGACCATGAATCAGCAATGGTAAGGGTTGATATGTCGGAGTATATGGAAAGGCATTCCGTAGCTAGATTGATCGGTGCACCACCGGGTTATGTAGGATATGAAGAAGGAGGTACACTGACCGAAGCCGTTCGTCGCAGGCCTTATCAGGTTATTTTGTTTGATGAGGTTGAAAAGGCCCATCCGGAGGTTTTCAATATTTTTCTGCAGGTACTTGATGAAGGTATTCTTACAGACGGTCAAGGCAGAAGGGTGGATTTCAAGCAAACCCTAATTGTCTTTACATCAAATATGGGATCAGAAGAACTGGCGGAACTGGATGTAGATCATTCTCGCAAGGTGGCAGAAGAAGTTGTTCTGAGTGCAGTCAGGAGAAATTTGCGACCTGAATTCATCAACCGACTCGATGAAATCATTTTATTTGACAAACTCAGCAGGGAAGACATGGTGCAGATTGTTGAAATCCAGCTCAAGAGTCTAGAGGAAAGGCTCAAGGACAAGAAAATCAATCTGGTTATACATCAGGAGTTCAAATCTTGGCTGGCCAAAAAGGGTTACGATCCGGTTTATGGTGCAAGACCCTTGAAACGGGTAATTCAAAAACATCTTCAAAACAAACTTGCTGAAGCCCTTCTGCAGGGAACAATCAAGGAGGGTAGTATTGCCGAAATTTCCCACGATGATCTCATGGGTGTATCAATCAATGGCATATCCGTGGATGAACCGGAACAAGACCAGGTTACATTCCACTAATCAGGAAAAATTTAACAATTCTTTGAACCTATTAACTATACCACTTTTTTTAATGTAAGGTATATATGGGGAAATATATTTGGAGTTTGTCAAAATGGTAAAATTTAATTCAGAGTACTCCCATACAGATGTGACACCTAGGTCCTATTGGTTAAACCGCAGGAAACTGATGATGGGTGGTGCAGGTGCGGTATTGGCCAGCCCCTTTGCGGGCAGTGTTTTGGGCAAGGCATTTCCCTCACCAATTGCAAGTCCGTATTCAACAGATCAAGACCCTCATTCATTTGAAGATATTACGACCTACAACAATTTTTATGAATTTGGGACGAGAAAGGGTGACCCTGCCAAGAATGCCCATAACCTGACTACAGAACCATGGTCTGTCAAAATAGATGGGCTTTGTGATAATCCCGGTGAATATTCGGTACATGAACTGATAGAAAAATATTCGGTTGAGGAAAGGATATACCGTTTGAGATGTGTCGAGGCTTGGTCTATGGTTGTTCCCTGGATCGGCTTTGAACTCGGCAAGCTTATTGAAGACAGTCTCCCTGCAAGTAATGCAAATTATGTAGCTTTTGAGACCCTAGTACGACCAGAGGAAATGGTTGGTCAAAGATCAGGATTCCTGGATTGGCCTTACAGGGAAGGTCTTCGGTTGGATGAAGCCATGAATCCCCTGACCATACTGAGTGTTGGACTTTATGGTGAAATTATGCCCAACCAGAATGGTGCACCAATCAGATTGGTGGTGCCTTGGAAGTACGGATTCAAGTCTATCAAATCCATAGTAAAAATGACTTTCACGGAAGAAATGCCACCTACAACTTGGAATGATCAAAATCCTAGGGAGTATGGTTTTTACTCAAACGTAAATCCGAACGTTAGCCATCCGAGGTGGTCCCAAGCCGCAGAAAGAGTAATTGGAACTGGATTGTTTGCCAAGAAAATACCCACTTTGATGTTTAATGGCTATGAAGAGCATGTTGCCCATCTTTATGAGGGCATGGATTTGGCTGAAAATTATTGATTGCGGTAACCAGTCTCCCGACATCTGACTGACACCTCAAGATAATCTTATACTAATGGCTATGGTAGGGAATTAATTTGGCATACTCTCAGCGTATAAATGGTTGGCTTAGAAAAATACCTGCCTGGCCACTTTATTTCCTTCTTCCAATACCGGGAATTTACACCTTTGTACTGGCCTTGTTGAATCAACTTGGCCCGGACCCACTCTACGAATTGATCAGGACGTTTGGGGAAAGAGGATTGCAGTTGATCATCCTTACCTTGCTGATTTCACCAATTCGCCGCTGGACGGGTGTTAGTTTGCTGAAATTTAGAAGGGCGATCGGCCTTGTCAGTTTTTATTATATTTGTTGTCATATGCTGGTATGGATTGCCATTGACCAGGGTTGGAATATCAACACCATTATTGAAGAAATCATAAAACGCCCCTTCATTACGGTCGGGATGTTTGGATTTTTGACCCTGGTTCCCCTGGCGGTAACATCCAATAACTATTCCATACGTAAATTGGGAGCCCTCGTGTGGAACAAGATTCATCGTTTGGTATATTTGGCTGGTGCGGCTGGGGTCATACATTATTTGCTAGTGGTCAAGGCATGGCCAATGGAACCAATTGTTTATACATTGATAGTGGCTTTATTGCTTGCTATCAGGGTTTGGTGGAAGATTGACAAGAAGAAAAAAAAGCCTGTCTGATTTTTTTTTGTTCCATTTGAAATTATTTTCTTGAAATGCTCTTCATATAATTCTATATTTCGCTTCCCGCTTCTTGGTTAAGAAGTTGGGTAATCAGGAAAGACATCGGATGTTTGGAAAATTCCAAAACGGCATCCTTTTGTCTTGTGCTCTTTGACATTGGTTTAATAGAAGAGATATGTGGGCTACTTGGTTAATATCGATTAACGAAGCAGTGGCATATCGGCCCAATAGGCTTTCAGCCGATGATTTGGGTAACAGCTTCATGCCAATCCCTAGGGATTGGCGACGATGTGCTACGGTTCGAGCGTCAAGAACGCATTAGCGTTATAACTTGAGAGTTTGATCCTGGCTCAGAACGAACGCTGGCGGCAGGCCTAACACATGCAAGTCGAGCGTGATTCCAGAACTTCGGTTCTGGATGAAAGCGGCGAACGGGTGAGTAACGCGTGGGAACGTGCCCCTTAGTATGGAATAGCCCGGGGAAACCTGGAATAATACCATATACGCCCTTCGGGGGAAAGATTTATCGCTAAGGGATCGGCCCGCGTCTGATTAGGTAGTTGGTAAGGTAAAGGCTTACCAAGCCTACGAT
>CAZHIL010000406.1:0-3888 GCA_964532985.1 uncultured Albidovulum sp.
GTCTGAAATGCTTTTTTATTCGGTTTGAAAAATCAATGAATCTGTTGATGAAAAAGGCAGCCAAGACAAAGGGAAGCCCCAGCCCCATCGCATACACCCCCAACAGAAAGGTTCCCTTGACTACAGAGCTTTCCTGAGCTGCCAAGGACAGGATGGCACCAAGTTGTGGACCAATGCATGGCACCCAACCAAAAGCAAAGGCCAGTCCCAGGACAAATGCACTTGCTGATTTACCCCCCTTGTTTCCCAGATTGAATCTGAATTCGCGGTCCAGAATGGGAATTCTGAATAATCCCAGAAAATGAAGCCCGAAAATGATGATGATTCCCCCTGCTATCTGGCCAAAAAGAACTTGGTTTTGCAGGAAAAACCTCCCCAGGGTAGAAACAGTAAAACCCAGTACAAGAAAGACAAATGAAAGGCCTAGGAAAAAGAAGAGAGCCGAATATACCACCTGATTCCTGTTGCCCTGTCGGGAATTCATTTCCGAGAATGATACTCCACTTATAAAGGCAAGATAGGGAGGTACAACCGGCAATACGCAGGGGGAAATAAAACTCAATATACCAGCTGAAAAGGCTATCAATATAGATAGCATCATGCCAGAATCTAGAATTTCCATAACTTTGACTTTACCTCATCTTCATGAATTTATTTTTGCGTTGAAAGCAAAATATCCATGTTCTGAAATCATTCATACCCATTCGGTCGTAATATAATAAGATAACTATGCATGAATTCTGGTATTCATCAACTGAAATACCTGCCTAATGTACGCTTGATGGAATATCTGTGTTTGAAATATTCTATTTCAAATATTCACAAAGGAAAATCACAATGATGTTAGCCAAGTGTTTCCAACAATATTTATCACCATAAGGATGATAAACAGAACATTATCAGTATGAGATCTTGGGCAAACCTGAACCATACCTTGATGTATATAATGTCAAAGACATGTTTCAGATTCTATCTATATTTCAGCCTGGAGTTGTTAAGAATCTGATCCTGATCAGTCAGAAAAATTAGCAAGTTCTGAAGCCAATATGTTTTGGAGAGTCTGGATTTGACCATATTCGGCCAACTCGAAAGCTTGTGGTAGATTGGTTGTAGTCAATCCATCCAGTACCTTTGACTCATTTACTTTACGTGGACCTCCATCTGTCTGCAAATCAAATATTGTTATCAACACCTTCTCATCATCGATATTTCTTTCTACGCGCCACATTTCACGGATTCCCAGTTCGGCATAACGGTTGGGTTTGTTGACGTCAAGATGAGTTACTTCTATTTCAACCACTAGATCAGGTGGTGTTTTGGCCTCAAATGCCTCAACCGCCTTCAATCCATTCCTTCGGACTTTATACCAACACTCTGCATTGATCCCAATGTAAAAGGCTGCATCAGCTTCAAGGCCAGTATTTTTTGGGTCCTTGGGTCCCTTCCAGCGAGTTCCACGCATGGCTCTAGTGCTTAACCCAGAAAGATGTCCCGTCCACTCAATGACCTTGTCGGAAGCATCACCTAGGACCTCATGTGGTCCTGATGGATTCATCCAAGAAATGATGCCTTCCCTGACATCAATCATTACACGTCTGCCCAAACGATTCCAATCGATCTCTTTGGCCATTGTTGGAACCAATTCGGGCGGAACCCTGATTTGCCAAAAATCAGAGCCTAGAGGGCCAACAACATGCTGTTCAATTGATTGAGATACCATGGAAATCTATTGCCAATTTTTTATAGAGTAGTTTTTGTCAATGCCTATAATCAAACACTGAGTCTGTGTACAATACCATAGATATTTGCCTGTATCAATAGATTACCTAAAACAAACAGCCGGGTATAAGGGTCATTATTGATTCTCCCTTCTCCACAGACCTGGACATGCCTACATTAATGCAGCCGGTGCCTCGTAAAAGGGTTTTAAGAAGTAATATGAAGTGGTGATTACCTGCTATTTTATTCTGTTCAATTCATAATGGGGTACCATCCCATTTTTTTATTTATTGTTACCTGCAATTTTGTATTTACCCAGTCGAGGCCCTCTTGTGAGAACCTAACGTCTGGATGTCGTAAGTTTGCTTTATGTGGATCTGTATTTCCTTCCCCTTTAAACTTATTTTTTTGGTAGGTTCAAATGCATCACTTCCGAGTTCATTCATCATTTCATAGAGCGATATACCCTCATCCATCGTACCAGCAACAAATTCAGCATTACGAACTCGTATGTAGTGAGACCAACGCTCTCTCCTGCTCCTGCGATTAATATCTTCCTCCGAGGCGTCATCCCTTCCTTCTTCATACTCCTTTGCAATTGCTCGACCAAAGATCAGAATATCAACTGGATCCTTTTCCAGCCTAGCAATAAACATGATTGATCCTTTACTAACATTTATCGGACGGCGGTTTCGGGGATAAGCCAAAACCTTGTGACATTCTGAATTTTCAAGTTCTTTTATTATTGGGGTTTCGTGGGATACACGGTTATCGCTTGAGCCCACAAACTTGACGAATGATTTTTGTTGTTCACTAAAGATTGGTGGAATAAGTGTTTCGGTATCTGGTTCAAACCCTACCTTGCTTCCGTAATCATTCAAGGACCCCATATCAAAAATATTTCCATGCTTTACCAAGTAGTCTTTTAATTCAGTTTCCCATGCGTCAATACATTTAACTTTTAGATCTGATTGTGCTTGATCCCAAAGACCTTCAAAATAATTGTGGCAAGTCCCAAAAGCCGTTTTATCTTCCGTGAGGACACCGAATTCCTGGTTGGACATCAGACCAGCGTTGGTCAGATTTGCTGATGTTTTATGATCGCACTTGTATTGCCAAATATGAATAATTTGGCATGTAAACCATAAATACCTCGAATTGACCCTCCCTTTTGTAAAACTAATCTTAGTGCATCTATGTCGTTTATCCCTTTTGCAAAATCATTAAGGTTGTATCTATGTCGTTTATCCCTTTTGCAAAATCATTAAGGTTGTATCTGGTAATGACCTGAAGTGAAGTGGGTTCAATTTTAAGCATTTTTTCAATAGCCTTTACCTTGATGAACGGACAAACAATTCTATGCTGAGAAAGGTCTTTTTGAAGGCAATTATTGATGGTTGGTTTCCAATTCTTATCTATGAGGCGAAATGTCATTTTTTTATCCTGAATACTATTTTTGACATTTCGTATAAGAAATAATTGATGCCCTTCTAAAATTGCTTGCCCAGAATATCTCAGAATTTTAACAATGGCATAACCAGGTTATCATTACCAAAGTACAACCAATACACATAATGGTTGGAAGATGGACAAATTTGAATAAAGCAGCAAAATCGGGTTTTGAGGAAAAAATTTACGTGAATTTTTTTGTATCGGAAAATTACCCCTGTTGAACAAGTTCTATGGTTTATAGTGCCAAACTCCAATAACAACAAAATTGCCAAGCTTGACACGACGGGATTGTTGTGTCCACTTCCAGTCCTTAAAATCCAAAAAACCATTAAGGGTTTGAATCAGGGTGATTTATTGGAAGTCACATCTGATGATCCTGTAGCAACTATTGATATACCCAATTACTGTCGTGAATCCGGCCATAAACTCTTAAAACAAGTGGAAAATGGCAACAGCAAATTCTTGATTCAAAAAACCTGAATCAGGCCTTGGTTTGGCTATTTTAGATGTTGGTTTCAACTTCATTCAAACGAGAATCAATCGAGATTTTCAACTCACCACGCCTTTTCAGTGCTGAAAGATAATTTGCCTTCCAGACAGGGCCATATCCACTAACCTGCTGAGGAATTTCCGCAAGTTCCAAAACTTCAGGATCCATGTCGGGAGAATCCAGTTTTCTGATTTTGTCTAGATCATCGAGATAATCCTGTTTGAGTT
>CAZHIL010000407.1:0-1673 GCA_964532985.1 uncultured Albidovulum sp.
ATTTGGAGTGGAACGACATAAAGGTTCACAATTCGAATGGCTCGATGACAGTCTTCCAGATTTAAAGGAGGTTTATAGAATCGGAACAGCATTCGATGCCATATTTGTCTCTGCAGTTTGGATGCATGTACCTTCAAATGCCAGGGAACGGGCTTTCAGAAAATTGGCCGGGCTTTTGAAGCCGGGTGGCAAATTGTTCATCAGCCTCCGTATGGGACAAGTGGATCAATCTCGATCAATGTATCCAGTTAGTTCTGAGGAAATAATCTCAATTGCCCCAAAAAATGGCATGTCGATTGTTTATCAGCAATCCAGACCTGATGTATGGGGTCGAGCTGAACTTTTGTGGGAACAATTGGTTTTACAGTTACATGACGATGGCACAGATGCTCTTCCAATATTAAGACATGTTGTTCTGAATGATGCCAAGTCCTCGACATACAAACTTGGTTTATTGCGTTCCGTAGCAAGAGCAGCCGATGGTTCTCAAGGTATGGCAGAACATGGTTTTGATGGCGAGGTTTGCATTCCCTTGGGTCTAGTAGCTCTCAATTGGCTGAGGCTTTACCATCCTCTCATTAACTCTGATTTACCACAAAGCCCTGTTAATAAAGGAACAAAACACCTTGGGTTTATCAAGAAAGAAACTTGGAATATTGTCTCTGAGTTGAAACCGGCAGATTTTCGAGTGGGAGGTAGGTTTACTGGTGATCGTGCCAAGGCCATACATTATGCCCTTCGAGAGGCAACAACAACAATTACGAGAATGCCTGCCCATCATATGACATATCCGGGTACGGATATGCCTATATTTCCTGTAACACGGGAAAGAGCCAAGAGAATTTCTAATCAGCTGATCATAGACGAACAGTATCTATCTTCCTTTGGTAAAATGAGTATCCCTGGAAATATTTGGCGTACGATGGTTCGTTTTGAAGCTTGGATAGAACCGGCTCTGGTTGCCGAGTGGATAAGGTTGATGCAAAAATATGCCGAAAAGCAGGGGAGAGAAATAGACCAAGCAGTATTTTACAGTGCCATGCAATGGCTTGATCCAAGTCGAGATGTGAGTTTTGTTCGAGACCGAACTATTCAATTAATGCAATCCAAGCCTGTTTATTGTGTTTGGAGCGGTACTCGCCTCAGGAAAGCTAATTTTGATGTGGATCACTGTCTTTCTTGGGCAGCATGGCCTTGTGCTGATCTTTGGAACTTGTTGCCATCCCATCCGAAAATTAATCGTCGGAAAAGTGACAAGCTCCCTTCGGCAGAAATGCTGGATAGAAGTTCTGATCGCATTCTTGAATGGTGGAACCGAGCATGGACCCAGAATGAAATTGTGGAAAAGCGATTTCTAATGGAGGCAAAAGCATCACTCCCGCTCTTCTCTGAGGATATTGATCATCAAACTATATTTGATGGTCTTCAGAAGAGACGATTTGCTATCCGTTCCGATCACCAAATTGCTGAATGGTCTTTATAAAGGGTAATTGGGTAGGGTCCATAGGATTTGGAATCCTGCCGCAAATAACCAAGTCAATATATTTTATCATAAAATTTATATGATTTAGGACTAGGAAACCCCCTATGTGGTCGTTAAATTCAAAAGGCGCTGTAATCAATTGAAAACAGGGTAAATCAAAAACAAACTGGAAGAATTTGATGGGTTATAC
>CAZHIL010000408.1:0-1804 GCA_964532985.1 uncultured Albidovulum sp.
GGCCATACCCCTGGCCATTGTGGGATACGGGTAGAGTCGGAAGGAGAGCAATTCCTTTACACGTCCGATCTGCTTGTAATTCAGGACATTCTACTGCAAATTCCGGGAGTTTCCTTTGCATTGGATGTAGATAAGGAAAAAGCGGCAAAAACAAGATTGACCTGTCTGGACATGTTGGCTACCGATAAAATATTATTATCCGGAGGACATATTCGGGGACCCAGAATCTGCAACCTCGTATCTTCTGGAAGCGGCTACCAGCTAGAAGGCTAGCCATCGGTTCAACCTGCTTCTAACCAGTAATTTAAAGGGATATATCAATGGAAAAAAACAAAGCACTTGATGCTGCCATTAGCCAAATTGAACGAAATTTTGGCAAGGGGTCGATTATGAAGCTCGGCCAGGATAGCACAGCACAAGAGATTGAAGCAACGTCAACAGGCTCTCTCGGACTTGATATAGCACTAGGTATAGGTGGTTTGCCTAAGGGAAGAATTATTGAAGTTTACGGCCCCGAGGCTTCTGGCAAGACAACACTTACCTTGCAAGTCATTGCTGAAGAGCAGAAAAAGGGTGGAATTGCGGCATTTGTCGATGCGGAACATGCCCTTGACCCTGTCTATGCCAGAAAATTGGGAGTAGATATTGATGAATTGCTGATTTCACAACCTGATACAGGAGAACAGGCACTGGAAATCACCGATACCCTAATCCGTTCGGGTGCAGTATCAATTGTCGTAGTTGATTCCGTCGCTGCCTTGACTCCCAAATCCGAATTGGAAGGGGAAATGGGCGATTCACAGGTAGGAGTCCAGGCCCGACTGATGAGTCAGGCTATGAGAAAGCTGACCGGTTCAATCAATCGCTCAAATTGCATGGTTATTTTCATCAATCAAATTAGAATGAAAATAGGTGTAATGTTTGGCTCACCCGAAACAACTACTGGTGGTAATGCACTTAAATTCTATTCTTCAGTGAGGCTTGATATCAGGCGAATCGGTGCCATCAAGGTCAGGGATGAGGTTGTGGGAAGTTCAACCCGCGTAAAGGTTGTGAAGAACAAATTGGCTCCACCATTCAAACAGGTGGAATTTGATATTCTCTATGGCGAGGGTATATCCAAGGGTGGTGAAATAATTGATCTTGGGGTCAAGCATGATATTATCGAGAAGTCAGGGTCTTGGTTTTCCTACAAGGATGAAAGAATGGCACAAGGTAGGTCCAATGCCGTGAATTTCCTGAAGGAATATCCCGAAATATCAGATGAGATAGAACATCAAATCAGAGAGATTAGTGGACTAAAAACCAAATCTGAATAAAGTTGAAGCACTTGGTTCGGATATTCCGTACCAATGCAGATAAAAATTATCTCCTGACCCGAATTTGAACTCGAAATTATTCAAAAAAGATGACTAGTTTAAGCGACATTCGAACAAAATTTCTTTCCTATTTCGAAAACACTGGGCATGAGGTGGTTACCAGTTCTCCACTTGTCCCCAGAAACGATGCGACCTTGATGTTTACGAATTCGGGCATGGTCCAATTCAAGAACATTTTCACCGGCTTGGAAAAAAGGGGCTATACCAAGGCTGTAACCAGCCAAAAATGTGTTCGGGCAGGTGGCAAACACAATGATCTTGACAATGTTGGTTATACGGCTAGGCACCATACCTTTTTCGAAATGCTGGGCAATTTTTCATTTGGCGAATATTTCAAGGAACAGGCCATATATTATTCTTGGGACCTCATTGTCAGAGAATTGGGGTTGTCCAAGGACAGACTTCTATGTACTGTATATCAAGAC
>CAZHIL010000409.1:0-2255 GCA_964532985.1 uncultured Albidovulum sp.
GATTTTGATGGCAATAAGGATGCTTCCTTCAAATTCATGAACAATCTCGAAATCGTCAGAATTTCCAACAATTTTGGTGACGCCAAGAGCTTGGTGACCCATCCGGCAACCACAACCCATCAGAGATTGTCCGAAGAACAACGCGCAAGCTTGGGTATTACAGATGGTTTGGTCCGAGTTTCGGTTGGATTGGAAAATCCCGATGACTTGCTTGAGGACTTGGTCTCTGCTATCAAATCCATATAATCGGGTGTATTTGACCCTTTGTTGATATTTTCAAACAATCCTAAAGGAAGATATACCAGGTTTAGGGGAGAGAAGTATATACTTCCTCAACTCAGCCAACCACCAAGATTTTCCACAATAATCCGATAGATCAGATCACTGTGATCATCCGTGTCATTCAAGGCAGGTATGTAAGCAAAATTCTCACCACCGTTGGTTTCAAACTCCCCACGAACCTCCATCTGAATTTCTTCGAGGGTTTCGATACAATCTGATGAAAATCCAGGACAAATGATGGCCAGATTTTTCACCCCACTTTGTGCCAGACGCTTGACTTCATCAATAGTATAGGGTTGAAGCCAGATTTCTTTCCCAAATGTTGACTGGAATGTCGTATGAACTGGATTGAAATCGCTTCCCAAACGGTCGATGAGTAATCTCGTGGTTTTCTGGCATTGACAGTGGTATGGATCTCCTTCGAGTAAATATCTCTTTGGTAATCCATGATAGGAGGCAAGGAGTACCTCGGGTTCGAATGATAATTCGTTGTATTTGGTCCTGATTGATTGGGCAAGTGCTGAAATATATTCCCCATTTTCAAAATATGGTTCAACGATACGAACACTGGGTTGCCAGTTCAGATGTTTCAGCTCATCAAACAAGGAATCACAAGCCGTGGCAGTGGTTGTTGCCGAATATTGTGGATACAGGGGGAAGAACACAATTCTGTTACATCCCTGTTTGATCAACCCCCTTAATACCGATCCGATTGATGGGTTGCCATAACGCATGGCAAAGTCAACAAGGTAGTTTGAACCAATTTGAGATTCCAACCTGGACCTGACCTTGTCGGTAAGGTGTCTTGTTATGGTCAATAAAGGGCTTTCATCGAGTTGATGATTCCAGATTTTCTGATAGTTTTTTCCAGAAGTGAAAGGTCTTTTCGTGAGAATGATTGATTGGAGTATCGGCTGCCATTTCCACCTGGGATAATCAATGACTCTTTTGTCGGAAAGAAACTGGTTCAGGTATTTACGCATGGAGAAATAATCATACCCGTCGGGAGTCCCGAGGTTCGAAAGTATGATGCCGGTTTTGCCGAACCTTATTTCAGGATGGTCTTTGGGTAGAAAGCTCTTTTCCTTATTCGGTTCTGGCATTTAAATCTCTCTTGTACGGAATGATGGATTTATACATTTTTTGGTACCCAACCGGTAAGAAAGATCAATTCAAAAGTCGCATAAATCTTTCCCGAGGGAAGTGAAAAATGTTCGATATAATATTTTTCAGCTTCTTGGAATATTTTACGTCCGGTAAAGTTCTTGGTTCTATTCACAAGTGCATTCGTTTCCCCCATCAATCTTAGATGCTTCATCAAGTCGGGTAGAGAATCATACTCAAGCTTGAATTCTAGGCGATCAGAAATGGGATTTGTAAAATTTGCTCGGACCATAAGATTTCCTAAGTCCAGAATATCACCCATTGGGGATACGCGGGGAGTTGCACCATTTTTTATTGTAGTTTCACCTGAAATCAATGCAGTTCTCAGTTCCACGAGGTTCTGTCCCCCAAACAATACTGCTATTATCATCCCACCAGGATTGCAGGACTGCTTGCACTGAATGAGCTGACCCACCGGATCATTTGACCAATGTAGACAAAGACTATGGAGGATTAGGTCATATTGATTGCTTGGAAAATTCAGAACATCTGTATCAGGCAAAACATCAGCTTCAGGAAAATGTTTTGCGAACAATTCCGGAACTCCTGTTACAATTGCCAATTTTGGAGGGGTTTCAAAGGAATCATCCAGCCTTTCATTGAATTCAGCAATTATCTCATTGTGGAAGTAAATACTTGAATGATGGCCTGAATCAATTCTTTTTCGATGTTTGCATACACATCCATAATCAAATAGTTTTGCTACTTTCATCGAAAAAAAATATAATCTACTTTTGGGGCTGAAATTTTGATGCCATTGCAGATACAACCAATATATAGTTCGTAAATTTATTACCCCAATTGAAAAA
>CAZHIL010000410.1:0-2169 GCA_964532985.1 uncultured Albidovulum sp.
AACATATCCCACTATACAACCGATGATCAATTCAACTCCCAGCCTCCTTTTACCTGATAATCCCTTATGAGTGTTTTTTCTGATTTTGGACCAGTCATCAATCATGCCGATGAGGGAAAGAGCCAGAGTTGTAAGCAGGGCTATCCAGACGTAAACATTATCCAATTTGGCCCAAAGTAGGGTTGAAATGACCAAAGCACCTATGATCAACATTCCACCCATTGTCGGCGTTCCAGACTTGGCCTGATGATCGGGACCAACCTCTCTTATCGGTTGACCATGTGGTTGTAACCGCTTGAGGTATCTGATCATGGAGGGACCCAACAGGAAACCGATCAGGAGAGAGGTTATCAATGCCCCGCTGGCTCGAAAGGTAATATACCTGAAGAGATTGAAGAAATCCCCTCCATCAGACAATTGGGCAAGCATTTCAAACATTATTGACCTTAACTCCTTTTATCCTGGTTTGTGCAGTAGTTTTAACTTCTCGACAACATCCGCAGCCTGGGACCCTTTTGACCCTTTGACAAACACCAGATCCCCGACTGCAACTATTTCCTTTACCCTGGGGGAGATTTCATCCGCCGTTTCCACCCAGATTCCTCTTTTTTCCTGGGGTAAGCTATCATAAAAATTCTTCATCAAGGGTCCAATACAATGAAATTGTGTTACCGACCTGCAGATTGGATTACCAGCCAAATTGGAATGAATTTCCGGACCGTCCGGACCCAATTCAAGCATATCACTCAGGATTGCAACTTTTCTTTTGTAACCTTCCATGGAGGCCAGAACCTTGAAACCGGCCATCAGTGACATTGGATTGGCGTTATAGCTGTCATCCAACAGATCAAAGGTAAAACCCTCTTCACTATTGTCCAGATTTATTTTCTTCAGAACCCCTCTGCCATCCTGTGGTGTCCAAGTTGATAAATCCAGTGAAGCAGTAACCTCATTACCACCAATTTCCCTCACAGCTGCCAAAACCGCCATGGCATTCAGGGCAAAATGCTCTCCCCTTGCCGAAATTTTTGAAATAACCTCGGTACCATCCACAAGGAAATTGAACTGGGTTCCTCCGCTGGCCAAAAACCTGATTTCCTTGAGTTGGAAATGTACCTCGGAATTGTATCCAAATTTAATGATTTTGGCACCCTGACTGTTGGCCGTTTCCTCAAGAATTCCAGTTGTATCGAGATCACCATTGATTATTGCCGTACCCCGTTCACCGAGTCCCCCGAATATCTGCGCTTTTTCCATTGCTATGGCATTAACATCTTCAAAAGCAGCAAGATGGGCAGTTCCAACCGAGGTTACAATTCCGACATGGGGTTCAACCAACATGCTCAGGGGCAAGATTTCCCCCGGATTGTTCATGCCTATTTCAAAAATTCCAAACTGGGTATCCTTCGGCATTCTGGCCAGACTCAGGGGTACTCCCCAGTGATTATTGTAACTTTTTTCTGCAGCGTGGGTTTTACCCTGTTTTGACAGCACAAATCTCAGCAGTTCCTTGGTGGTGGTTTTTCCAACTGATCCAGTGACCGCAATTATCCTTGCCCGGGATTCTTTTCGTCGGTAACGGGCCATGTCTTCAAGGGCCTGTTGAACTGAATTGACAATTAATAATGGTTTCGCGCCAGAATAGTTTTTGGGAATCCTGGATACGAGTGCAGCTGAAGCACCTGCTTCAAATGCATTTTCAACAAAATCGTGCCCATCTCTAATATCTGAAAGGGCAACGAAAAGATCCCCTTTGGTTAATGTTCTGGAGTCTATGGACATCCCTTCTGCAACCCAGGTTGAAGTGGAATTGCCGCCTGTTGCCGAAATTGCCTCCGCCGAAGTCCAAATCATCCCGGATTTTTCCCATCACTAATGCGTGCTGCAATACTTGCCTGTTCTGAATCAGAGAAGGGTATCTCTGTTGTACCAATTATTTGGATTTGTTCATGTCCCTTCCCTGCAATAAGCAGAGCTTCACCCGTATCCAAATCATGAACCGCTTGCATAATCGCCAAGGACCGATCACCAATTTCCATAGCCTGTGGACAGCCCTTTAATATTTCCTTGCGGATCTGGGCAGGATTTTCTGTTCTTGGATTGTCGTCAGTCACATAAACCATATCTGCGTTACTTTTCGCAGCAGTACCCATCATTATCCTTTTACCC
>CAZHIL010000411.1:0-2689 GCA_964532985.1 uncultured Albidovulum sp.
GTATCAAGGTTCAAATATGGAATATATCCATTGGACATCATCCACAAGGTAATGACTTCAAAGGCAGTCCAGATCGGTAATCCACTGGCAAAACACCAGATCAAATTATCAATTGTCTGATTTTTGAACAAGAAGGCAGAATTATCCGTTTCCAGCCATTTGGGATTATACTTGAATGTTGTTCCCTGGTTCCTTCGAACATACAGCCAAAGATGGAACGCACCATACCACAAAGTCATTAACACGCCGTTTCTTATTGTTATGTAGGCAATCCAATCGATGGAAAAGGATTTCATGGTTTCCATTGGGGGTGTAAAATAGGTCCAAATGAGGACTGCTACCAATGCATAAATGAAATTCCAGGGAAAGATGTAACCATCCCAACGAAATAGCCATTTGAAGAGTTGCATGGGTTCTGAAGGCCAAAGGAATAGAGGACCGTAATCGACCCTCTTGAATGGTCTCCAATGACCCTTTTTGTCTCTGTTGCCTAACTGATTTTCATTAACCATGAATATTTGGTTCCAAATAAATTATCATGCCTGAACAGTTGTTCCTGAGCCTGACAATATTATCAGATATTTTTAAATTTTGATACCTAAGCCAATACCCAATTTACCTGCTTATCAAGACACTTGCAATCTCATGCCAATGTTAGGGTATGGCTATTAAGATTAATTTGATCCTGTTGAGTTTGTAAAAATTATCTTTTTCAAGTAAATCCAGAGGAATCTGAAGCAATAAATACCATGCAATTTCGGAATACGATTCCTAAAATACGAGGTATGTTAGAAAGATGGGTTAAAAATGGACTAAAAAAAGCATTGACCACTACCCTGCTGTAGCTTTGCTCGGTGTTCGTCAAGTAGGTAAGACAACTTTGGCGAGGGGTTTGGCCGAAGACATCAAATCTGTCTATCTTGACCTGGAATTGCCAAAAGACTTGGTTAGACTGAAAGATCCTACGACTTTTCTGGAATCTCACAGTGATAAATTAATTATACTAGATGAGATACAACACATGCCAGATATCTTTTTGATCCTACGTGGGTTGATTGACCAAAACAGATGGAAAGGTCGCAATGCGGGTCAATTTTTGATTTTGGGATCAGCATCAATGGACTTACTGCGTCAATCATATGAAAGTTTAGCAGGACGTATCAGCTACATTGAAATGACAGGTCTTAATATTATGGAGACGGGTGATTCACGTAAAGATATTCAAAATCTATGGATGAGGGGTGGTTTTCCAAACAGCTACTTGGCTGAAGATAATGAAATGTCTATAGACTGGCTTGAAAATCTTATAAAGACATACTTGGAGAGAGATATTCCTCAATTGGGATTTCAAATTCCAGCTGTCCGTCTAAGGCGACTTTGGACAATGCTTGCTCATTTGCAAGGCGAAACGATAAACTATTCAAAGTTGGCTTCCAATCTTGAAGTTGATAGCAAAACTGTTTCCAATTATATCGATATTCTTACAGATTTATTATTAGTACGTCGGATTGAACCCTGGAATACCAATGTCAAAAAGCGATTGATTAAATCACCGCGTTTTTATGTTCGGGACAGCGGGGTATTACATAGGTTACTTTGTATCGATAATTACAATATGTTACTTTCCAATCCCATTCTTGGCAAGAGTTGGGAAGGTTTTGTTGTAGAAAATATTCACTCAGTTATGCCACGTTTTGCTGAAACCTATTTTTATCGTACAGCGGTGGGAGCAGAGGTGGATTTGGTAATTAAAATGCCTAATTCAGAAATTTGGGCAGTTGAAATCAAATTTGGCGTAGCACCGAAGCTTGGCAAACATTTTAGTCAAACCTGCAATGATGTGGGAGCAACACATAAATTCGTCGTCTATGGTGGAGATGATGAATTTCCAATTGGCGACAATATAAGAATGATATCCTTACCAAAAATAATGGAAAAGTTGATAGTTGCTCAATCATAGTATTTCCCTATGCGAGAGATAAAGGGTCATTATCAAGAAATAAATCCAAGAAGAAAATAATTGTGGATAACAGTATATGGAAATAGTAGTTTCTGGCCTTGGTTGGAGAATGCTTGGAATTACATTCTTATCCAAACCATCATTAAAATTTCGAATAACTTCAAGATTGTCTATTCAAATCAGATTAAATACGATGACTTGGTTATGTGTATCATCAACTAATACTAAACCTCAATTAGAGATAATCACTTTGCAAACAGGAACTTAAATGAGTGTTAAACTTTGGTCACCTTCACATGAAAGGCAGATAAATTCTAATCTGGCTGACTTTATGAAATCTATCGGCGTTGGGTACCGTGAGCAAAATTTGGATTACGATGAACTCTGGCAATACTCTGTTCAAAATTGTGATCGATTTTGGGATGAGACATGGAAGTATTGTAAAATTGTTGGAGACAAGGGTACAAAGGTTCTTGAACCTGATACTGATTTGAAAAACACTCGTTTTTTTCCCGACAGTAAAATCAATTATGCCGAAAACCTGATCTCAAAATCGGGACCGTCTCCAGCAATAATTTTTCATGGTGAAAACGGATTGGTCAGGGAGGTTTCATGGGATGGATTACGAGAAAAGGTTGCTAAGGTAAGAACTTTCTTGATTGAGGAAGGCATTGAAGAGGGGGATGTAGTTGGAGGAATAGTTACCAATTCGCCTGAGACAGTAATCAC
>CAZHIL010000412.1:0-3120 GCA_964532985.1 uncultured Albidovulum sp.
ACATCTCGATTCCAAACACCTGTTGTCAAGGGGATTCGCAATGTTTATATATTTTACGGGCAGGCACTAATTACTTGAATTTTTGGGCTATTAAACCCTAGAAAGACAGTTTTTCCTGTTTTATATTCATTAAATGAGCAAGTAAACCTATTACATGATGGTATTTTGATATTTGAGGATTGAAGTTTCCGGGGATTGTTAAACCTTATCGCAACGTTGATTTATTCCCGATTGTAGCATTTTTGTGCCACAAAACCTACATTTGAAAAAACCTATTGATTCTCTGAAAAGAAGAAATAGAATCAATACCCTAATGGGCAAAAAGACCCAAAAACAGAAAAATTCGAGGCAGGTCAAAGACCATGGATATACCCGGGCGGTTTTCCCAACTGCCAGAATATACATTTGATCGATTAAGGTTACTCCTCGGGAATACCCCTCCCGGAGGGGAAATTATTGACTTGTCCGTAGGTGGACCTCGCCATGCATTTCCCCAATGGATAATGGAAGAAATAGCCAGTTCAGTCGATCAGTTTGGCAAATACCCGCCCAAGAATGGCACCAGTGGTTTGTTGGAATCAATATCGCATTGGTACCGAAATCGGTATGGGGTGACAATTGATCCCGATGAGAATATCTCAGTTGTGAATGGAACGAGGGAAGCTCTCTTCAATGCCTGTATTGCTTTATGCCCCGAAAATAAAAAGGGTAAGAAGTCAAAGGTCCTGATTCCCAATCCGTTTTATCAGGTTTATGTGGGTGCAGCACTTGCTGCCAATGCTGAACCTGTTTTTGTGGACGCTGAGAAAAGCAACAATTTTCTGCCAGATTTTGAAAGAATATCCCCCCAGGCTCTTGATGAAGTTGCCATCGTTTATCTGTGCTCTCCATCAAATCCACAAGGGTCGTTCGCATCAAGGGAGTATATGGAAAACCTGCTCAAGTTGGCTCACGAGCATGATTTTCTGGTCTTCTCTGATGAATGTTATTCGGAAATCTACCGATCCAAGCCACCCCCAAGCCTGATTGAAGCAAACTCGGGTTTCGAGGGCGATCTCGATCGCATGATGATTTTCAATTCATTGTCCAAAAGGTCTAACCTGCCCGGTCTGAGAACTGGTTTTATGGTAGGTGGAGAAAAACTGATCACGCACTTCAAAAAATATCGTTCCTATTCTGACCCGGCTGTTCCCATACCATTGCAGGTAGTTGCTGCACGCTTGCTGGAAGATGAATCCCATGTCATAGCAAGCAGGGAGCGATATCAGGCAAAATACGAACTTGCCGACAGGATATTTGATGGGTTTGAAGGATACAATCCGCCCGAAGCAGGCTTCTTTCTATGGTTGGATGTGGAGGATGGAGAGCAAATTACCAGATGTTTATGGAGGCAACGGGGAGTGAAAGTGGTTCCAGGTTCATATTTCAGCTTTGAGGATCGTGGACGTAATCCAGGCAAGAGATTTATCAGGGTGGCAATGGTTGCCGAGCAGGAAGAATTGGAAACTGGATTGGCAAGCATCAGGGAACTGATTTAGGAAGGAGAAGGAAAGGTGACCTACCAGATTAGACAGAGACAATCTTTGGTTGATCAAAATTGGTTCAGGGTTTTGATTAAGCGAAGTCAGGAATTATGGGGGCTATTGTTGCTACTTCTCAGTGGCATGCTGGGATTGATCCTGGGTTCCTATTCGCCATTTGATCCCGGTATTTTTTCATTGACAAACGGTGGCGTAAGCAACTTGTTGGGTCATTTTGGTGCCTCGGTTGCCAGTAGCCTGATTGTCATTCTCGGCCTGGGATCCTGGATCATGGCACTGTACATGTTTTTCTGGGGAATTCGGTTCATGTCCCATGCGGGTACAAGTCGGTTCATAAAATCCTTGATTTATTTCCCGATATTGGTTGCCACAGCTTCTGTATTTTCATCAACCCTACAACCTCTGGATTCATGGAATCATCATTTTGGGCTCGGGGGTATCTTTGGCGATACCTTTGTTGGTGCCACCATGAATGCTTTGCCATTGGATAAGGCCACATTCTTCGAATTTGCAAAATTTGCTGTTGGTTTTCTTCTGTTAATCGTTTGTTTTTATACATTTGGCTTTACCCTTAGAGAAATTGTTGGAAGATTGACCCAAAGGCATGTGGCAAGGGAATCAAATACTCAAAATGGTCCATACGAAATCCCTGCAAATACGATAGATCAGGAAGACGTACCCCCCTCTAGGGGAGTATTGAACAAATTGGACAATTTCCTGAGGAGAAATGACAAGGAAGAATCCAAAAGCCAGGATTTTTACGAGTATTATGAGCAGGAAGAAATTGAGGAAAAGGTTAAGAGCAAAGGAGCGTTCCCAAAAGTCTTCAAGGCTGGGATCAGTCAATCTGTCGCATGGTTGACCAAGGAGGAGGAGAATGTTCGTCCCCGTAAGTTGACCCAGATTAGTTTTGCCAAAAGACAAGTTCATAGTGAACATCAGCAACAAAGTTCAGCCACCCTGCCCCTGTTGGGTGATGTCTCACAGGATCAGCCTCAGGAAATTGATGTTGAGGATCAGGATATAATCGTGGTTCCAAGAGATCCCAGACAACTTAAAGTCAGTTCTCGTGCAACTCAGGAAACCCTGCAATCCCTAGATAATTTTCCTGATCAGAATACGTATAACCCTCCTTCACTTTCATTCCTGACTGAACCAGATGAAATCATCAAGAATGAGAGAAGTCAGGGAGAATTGGAGGCCAGGGGTGAAAAACTGAAGCGCATACTTGCCGATTTCAGTGTTCAGGGGAGAATCGAGAAAATTCTTCAGGGACCAGTGGTAACCCTTTACAAGTTCAGGCCTGCCCCTGGAGTCAAAACAAGCAGGGTGATACAGCTGGCTGATGACGTAGCCTGTTCCATGTCCGCTTTGTCCGCTCGAATATCGACAATTCCTGGTGAACCATATGTCGGGATAGAACTGCCCAACGAAATCAGGGAAACCGTTTACCTGAAGGAGTTAGCTTCCTCGATTACATTTTGGAATTCCCGACACAAGCTTCCCCTCATATTCGGGAAAGACATCAGTGGTATGGCGGTAGTGGTTGATCTGGTTTCCATGCCTCATCTTCTTATAG
>CAZHIL010000413.1:0-9153 GCA_964532985.1 uncultured Albidovulum sp.
GGATTGTCGGGCCCTCGACTATCAAGCAGTCAAAAAAGAAATTTTGACATAATCGATATATGTTCAGCATATTTTTATGAATTCTTAAAAATATGACTTCAATTTTGATCTAAATTTGATAATTTAGAAACAGAGTTTTAATTTGGTCCGCATCATCTCTTAATGATAAAAGAACAACTTAAAGCTAATTCTTTTGTTTTAATGGAGAAAATTAATGAAGTTAACTAAACTATCTACCCTAGTGCTGGGTTGTATTTTTATCACCAGTTCTTCTTGGGCAATGGATCTGACTGTTGTTTCTTGGGGTGGGGCATATTCCAAATCCCAAATCAATGCCTACCATAATCCATACATGGAACTCAATCCTGATGTAAATATCATCCATGACGAGAGTTCTTATGAGGCAGTTGCCAAATTAAGGGCCATGCGGGAAGCTGGTAATCTGACCTGGGATCTTGTTGATGCTGTACCATCAGATGCCATTAGATTGTGCGACGAAGGTTTGGCCATGGAAGTCGATGTTGATGAAATCCTTGACCCGGCACCGGACGGCACACCCGCTTCAGAAGATTTTGGTGCATCCTTGGTCTCGGAGTGTTTTATTCCCCAGATCGTCTATTCAACCACTTTTGGTTTCAGAACTGACGTTGAAAGCTGGAATGGTAATGAGCCGGATGATGTTTGTGATGTTTTTGACCTCGAAGCATTCCCGGGCAAGCGATCACTTGAAAAGAGGCCAATCAACAATCTGGAATGGGCCTTATTGTGTGATGGTGTCGCCAAGGAAGATATCTATGACGTTCTTGAAACCGAAGAGGGTCAAAACAGGGCTTTGACCAAACTCGATACCATCAAGGATGAAGTAATCTGGTGGTCAGCTGGTGCCGATACGCCACAATGGCTTGCTGACGGTGAGGTTGTATTTGGATCTACCTATAACGGTCGGTTTTTTGCCTTGATCGAAGAAGCCAAACAGCCAGTTAAAATCCTTTGGGATGCCCAGGTTTTCGAATATGATGGCTGGATTATTCCAACAGGATTGCCCGAAGATCGACTGGAAGCTGTTTTGGGTTTGGTTAGATTTGCCACTGATACACAAAGACTGGCAGATCAGGCCAAGTACATTTCCTATGGCCCGGCCAGAACTTCTTCCAACGCCTTGGTAGGTGAACATGCCACTCTTGGTATTGACATGGCACCACATATGCCGGGTCATCCTGATAATGCCTACAACGTATTCTATTTCAATTACGATTGGTGGGCAGACTACAGGGATGATCTGGATGCCAAGTTCCAGGCTTGGTTAGCCAACTAGGTTTGGTTAAAGTTTGCGTTTCAAGGTAAATCCGTAGTGGTTAGTGTTGACTCTATTATCGGTAGGAATTCCCTTCACCGTAAAGTTCAGCGATCACTGCGAATTCAAAAATTAAGAGCATTGGGGCTTATTGCCCCATTGTTCATTTTCATTCTGATCAGCTTTATAATCCCCATTGGGGATATGCTTTTTCGTTCCATTGAAAACCAGCTGGTTTCAGAAGTACTTCCCAGAACAACCGAATATTTGGAGTCGGAACAAATAAATGAAGACTGGGAACCACCAAATGAATTGTTTTGGCATCTCTATGTTGATCTGGCTATTGCAGCCGAAGTAAAATTACACACAAGAGTTGGTTCAAGACTGAATTATGAAAAAACCGGTATTTCATCATTATTCCGGAAATCGGGACGAAGCATCAAGAGATTTGGTGCTGACGACTATCGCAAGGCACTCACCGATCAAGTGACTGAATTGGCTTCTATTGACTATTGGGATTTATTGGCAAACGGTACAAAATATGGTTACACCCGGGATGCATACAATGCATGGAAGACACGCCTGATCGAAAATGATGATTTTTCAGAAAAAACCAAACCTTCCGATTTTCTTTTTGTTGTCCTGGCAAATGATATCAAATCTCCAGGGGCTACTTCTTCTCCTGATGCCATTCTTGAGGAAAAACTTCTCCCTGTAATTTCCGAGTTGCCTGAGATCAGGTTCAAGGAGCTTTTCCTTGACACAGACGAGGATTGGGCAGAGCCGGATGTATGGGATACAATCCAGCTTTATTCACCTTCATTTACCAACGGATATTATCTCAATTCGGCCGATTTCAAAAAAGGGTCAGATGGTCCGGAACTCAGATCTGAAAACGAGAGACTATATGTCCTGATCTTTTCACGGACCCTTTTCATGTCAGTAACCATAACCTTGGTTTGTTTGCTTTTGGGTTATCCGGTTGCGTATTTCCTGGCCAATCTCCCACTGAAATACTCCAACCTTTTCCTGATTTTGGTTCTGTTACCCTTTTGGACCTCATTGCTGGTACGTACATCAGCCTGGAAAGTATTACTCCAGAATGAGGGGGTAATTAACGATGTTCTAGTAGCAATAGGTTTGATATCCAATCTGGAACGATTGGAATTGATTAATAATCAAACCGGTACCATAATAGCAATGTCGCATATTTTGCTGCCGTTCATGATATTACCCCTGTTCTCGGTAATGAAAACCATTCATCCATCCTATGTTAGGGCAGCTAAATCCTTGGGTGCAACTCCGTGGACAGCATTCCGAAGGGTTTACTTTCCCCAGTCGATACCAGGAATAGGTGCTGGTTCAATCCTGGTGTTTATTCTTTCAATTGGCTATTACATCACGCCAGAATTGGTTGGTGGAACCACAGGCACCTTTATTTCAAACCGAATTGCCTATCATATTTCATCCTCACTCAACTGGGGATTAGGTGCAGCCCTGGGATCCATACTGCTAGCAGCAGTACTGGCCCTGTATTGGGTTTATGATCGCGTGGTTGGCATTGACAATGTGAAATTGGGGTAGGGGCATGGCAAACTTCCAACCCTATGATACTTCATCCGATAAGGCCTGGTATTACATTTTCAGGGTCATTTGCGGGTTGATTTTTTTCTTCCTCATGTTCCCCATTCTGGTCATCATGCCCCTCAGTTTCAATGCTGGCAATTATTTTACCTTCACACCGGAAATGCTCCGGTTGGAAATCGAAGGCTTTTCCCTTAAGCATTACCGGGACTTTTTCACCAATCCCGATTGGCAGGTTGCCATGTACAACTCCTTCAGAATTGCTCCCGTAGCTACATTGTTGTCGGTTGGTTTTGGCACTCTTGCCGCTATCGGGCTCAGTCAAAGCCATGTACCCTTTCGCCGGACCATCATGGCCATCCTGATCTCACCCATGATTGTTCCACTGATCCTGTCTGCTGCTGGTATGTACTTCTTTTATTCAAGAATTGGCTTGCAAGGGACCTATATCGGGGTCGTCCTGGCCCATGCTGCACTTGGGATTCCCTTTGTCATCATTACCGTTACGGCCACGCTTACCGGATTTGACAAAAGCCTGACACGAGCTTCTGCCAGTTTGGGGGCAGGGCCAATCAGGACATTCTTCAAAATACAGATGCCCCTGATATTGCCAGGCGTTATATCAGGTGGGTTGTTTGCATTCATTACGTCATTTGATGAAGTCGTGGTTGTTCTTTTTGTCGGTTCAGCAAGTTTGAAAACCTTGCCCTGGGAGATGTTCAATGGCCTGAGGGAACAGATCAGCCCAACCATTTTGGCCATAGCAACCATTTTGATAACCCTATCCGTATTACTTCTTTCTACAATCGAAATACTTCGAAGAAGGTTAGAACGATTGCGGGGAATTTCACCAAGTTAAATCTCGGTTAACCACAATTCACTTGTGGATAATTAGTAATTCATCACCACAACTGTAAGGATTGGATTTACCTTTATCAGCTGGTGATGATTTCAGGCAATAAGATAAAGGATAATGGAAGAAGTGAAGACCGCCATGATTGTTCCGACCAGAACCGAGGACGCAGCAATTCTAGTACCTCGACCGTAAATCGAAGCGAAGATAAAGGCATTCAGCCCGGGGGGCATTGAGGCTGTTATTACAGCACTTTGCATGAGTGGTTTGGGGATATTGAAGACAAGACTTGACAATGCCCAGGCGACAAAAGGATGGAATACCAAGGTCAGAAAGCAAACCATTGCAATGATTTTAAAATCACCGGTGGGTTTGTATTGAGAAAGGATTCCACCCAGTGCAAACAGTGCTGCAGGAATGGCAGACCCAGCTACCATATTCACAGGTACTGCCAGGACTTCGGGTAGACTCAACCCCAATAAATTGAAAATCAGTCCAACAATCATACCCATTAGGATGGCGTTTTTCCAAATCAGCGATATTAGCGAAACTATAACGGGACGGTCACGGCCTGTTTTCTCCCGTGATTTGAATAACTCCATGGTAGTTATGCCCACAATAAAACAGAAGGGTGCATGAAAAGCTACAATAATATAGGCTCCGGTTAAAGAATCCGTTCCTAACGCTCGGTCAACGACAGCAAGACCCAAAAGCACCGTATTGCCAAACAGGGCAGCGAATGCAATAACAACAGAATCTTCCCAGGGGCGTTTGAAATATAAATAGGTAATCGTCAGGGCAATTATGAAACTAAGCAGACATCCGGTATAAAACGAAAGCAGGAATTTATAATTGAAACCCACACTCAAATCGATCTTGGACATTGCGTGAAACAACATGACCGGGAGAGCTATGTTCTGAACAAAAAACAGCAAACCTTCGGCAGCAGATAGTTTCATGTACCCCAGATGGGTAACGAGATATCCACCTCCTATGATCAGGAATATCGGGGTTGTAACTTCAAGGAGGATTTGCAAATCAAACCTCAAAGGATATAGTTAGACCGTCATAAGCCGGCTCGACATTACCTGGCGTTTCATTGGCTATGGTTTCATAATCCAGGTCGATATGCATATTGGTTAGGATTGCTCTTTTTGGTGAAGCCCTTTCGATCCACTCAAGGGTTCTTGCAAGATGCGAATGGCTGGGATGAGGTTCTCTTCTCAGGGCGTCGACAATCCAACATGGAATATCCTGAACAAATGACCATGCTTTATCATTCATATCCGATATATCAGGTAGATAAACCAGTGGACCAATTTTAAACCCATAGCTTGTGATATTCCCATGTTCTACAGCAAAAGGGATGAATTCGATTGAACCCGCCTCACCATCAATACTTATTGGTCCCTGAAGCTTGTTTAGCTCTAAAATCGGTGGGTAGGGACTTTCTTCCGGCTGAATAAAGGCATAATTGAAACGGGCGAGCAGGGCATCACTTGTAAACTTGTTGGCCCAGACAGGAACTCTCTTACGTTGGTTGATATATACAACCCTGAGATCATCCAGCCCATTTACATGGTCGGCATGAGGATGAGTAAATACAACTCCATCAAGGGTACCAACACCAGCACTCAGCAACTGTTCCCTGAGATCTGGAGAAGTGTCTATCAAAACCCTGGTTGTTTTACTATTTGAAAACAATTCTACCAGTAACGAACATCGCGATCGTCTGTTTCTTGGATTTTTCGGATCACAGTCACCCCATAATCCTCCCACTCTTGGTACTCCTCCGGAAGAACCACAACCCAAAATGGTAAAATGAAGAATACTCATTCTAACTTCATTCGGCAGTACTGAACAGGTGGTAAAAATTGGTCGTGGTTATTTCTGCAAAGACCTCCTTTTCGAGATTTAGAAGTTTGGCCCCAAAATCAGCAATTTTACTGACAAATGCTGGTTCGTTTCGTTTGCCACGAAATGGAACTGGGGCCAAATATGGGGAATCGGTTTCAATAAGTATCCTGTCTCTAGGTGTGGATAGAAATATTTCCTGCAATTCAATGGCATTTCTAAAAGTCAGAATACCTGAAAATGAAAGGTAAAATCCCATCTCAAGGCATTCCTGTGCCAACTTCCTACCCGAGGAAAAACAATGCATGACACATGAAAACGGTTTTTTTCTATATTCCCGTTTCAGAATTGTTGCCATATCCTCGTCCGCATTTCTGGAATGCACGATCAAGGGGAATCCTGATTCTTGTGCTGCCAAGATATGATCCAAAAAACTGTCCTGTTGGGATTTTGCTGTTTCCTTGGTGTAGTAATAATCCAATCCGCTTTCCCCAATCCCTATCATTTTAGGGTGCATGGAAAGTGCAAGAAGGTCGTCCACACTCAATTTAGGTTCCGTAGCTGCATAGTGAGGGTGAATACCCTGCGCAAAATATACTTCAGGAAACTGTTCAGCAATATCAAGGGTTGCCTTATTATTTGATGGCTTGGTACAAATGGTTACTATCCGGTTGACACCTGCCTGCTTGGCCCTCTCAATGACATGGTCGATCTCCACCAAAAGTTCTGGAAAATCAAGATGACAATGACTATCCACTATTTTGCCTTGATGAAGAGAAGACATAGGAAGAACTTCTTACAGCGTTGCTATTTTCTTGATGTCAATCAGATTTTCGAAAACGTGTGAATAACCATCAATATTACTATCCTGATAATCCTTGGCTTTGGTAAGCATTCTTGAATAAAGCATGGCCCAATCATGGGATTTTTCGAAATTAGGCGAGAGTTTGTTCAAAACGATGTTTTCTCCTGAAAAAATCTCACTCGACATTTTACCTTTTGCACCAGCCTTAACCAGTCTGGAAACGAAATGAATCGTTAACTTGTTGATTGTTTCAGTCAATTCTTGCTTTCCCGCACCTTCTGTTTTTGAAGCGACTTCAAGAATATTGGAAACTTCAATTTGGGGTGGGTCCTTATAGATTTCTACTATCGATGCATATAATTTCAAACCATCCTGATTTATGATTCTGATTGCTTCACCAACTGAACCATGAGAAACACTTACCACTTTCTTGACCTGATCATTCGATATAAATCCGAATTCATTCAACAGATACAGTTGATCATCAGCATTCATTTTTTCGCAATGAACGGACAAGCATCTGCTTCTGATCGTCGGTAACAGGGATTCAGGGGAGTGACTGACGAGAAAAAAATATGAATTTTGTGGTGGTTCTTCCAAAACCTTCAGTAAGGCATTGGATGCATTGACATTCAACTCATCAATTGAATCGATTATGGCAATCCTTGGCTTACCGTCTGGTGACGTGAACTCAAAAAATTCAACTAGTTCCCTTATATTGTCAACTGTGATTTCTGCCTTGATTTTCTTGGTTTTAGTATCGAAATTTTTTCTTATGAGCTTGAGGTAAGGCTCCGACATGGCTTCAATCCTTGAAATCACCGGATCATCAAAGTTGATGTTGATTTCACCTGTTTCAAGTATTCCAGAAAGATTACTGGTCAAAAGCAATTTGGTAAGATACCAGGCCAATGTGGCTTTGCCGACACCCCTTGGGCCACACATCAACCAAGCATGATGCAATCTGTTCTGATTGTAAGCCTGAAGAAATTGGGTCTTGACCTTTTCCTGACCGATTATCCGTCTGGAAAATCTGGGATGGGGAACCCCATCAAGCTTGTCAGATTCAAATTCCTCCGGGTTCACTCTAGGATTTCCATTGTTCGTTCAAGTATTTTTTTTGCCGATTCTTCCGGACTTGTTTCCGTGGATATTTCAAAACAACGATTAGGGAATTGCTTTGTCAGATCAGAAAAGCCATCGATAACCTGCATTACTCTTTCAGTTGAGAGGCTACTTACTCTCCAGTCCCCTTCCTGTCGACTGTTTGTTCTTTGCAGTGAAATTTCAGTATTAATCCTCAGTATGAAGGTCAGGTCAGGATCAAGTTGAATAACCTCCGATTGAAGCAATTCAATCAATTTACCCAAATCCTGCCTTCCTTGACTTTGATAGACTCGAGTGGAATCAGTAAATCGATCACAAATTACAATTTTACCCTCATGAAGGGCCGGAAGGATTGTTTTTTCAACATGATCTTTTCTAGCTGCAAAGAACAGTAAGAGTTCAGAAAGATTTGACCAATTGTATTTGTTTTTATCAACAAGTATTTTGCGCAGTTTTTCACTTCCGGGTGAACCACCAGGTTCTCTGGTAACAATACAATCGAACCCCTTACTGTTCAGGTTTTGTTGTAGAAGTTTGACCTGAGTGGATTTACCTGCTCCATCAATTCCCTCGAACGTTATGAATTTACCTTTGTTGGCCATCAGCTAGCAGGTTCACTTTCTTCTGGAAAATATTTCCATATCAAGGACCAAATGGTCGCCTCAACCCGATCAATAACCGTACCAATTTCTATATCTTCAAGGGCAATCATGGGCACTTCAATCGTTTGATCAAAATCCGGTATGACAACTTTCAAATATCCGATTTCATCACCCTTGTTTATTGGAGCGTTGGTAAAATTGTCTATATGGGCGCTGGCTTCAAGGTTATCCTTGCTTGCGACAGGTATCAGGACAGACAGATCTTCCGCCAGTCCTAATCGAACTTCCTTACTGCTTCCAAGCCATACCGGTGCCACGGTAATTTCTTGTTCCTTCTCAATTAAAATAACTTGTCGAAATTGGCGAAAATACCATTCAATTATGGCTTCTCCCTCGTCACTTCTTTGCTTTGAGCTTGGTAGTCCATTGATAACAAAAATCATTCTTCTACCATCACGTATTGCTGACCCAACGAGACCATAGCCTGCATCACTTGTATATCCGGTTTTCAACCCATCGGCTCCAACCACATCTCTTTTCAGGAGAGGATTTCGATTGAACCTGTTTGCTGGAGTTCTATTATCAAAGGGAAATTCCTTTTCAGCAAAATACTTGTAATATTCTGGGAAATTCGAGATTAGCTTCCTTGTCAAAACAAATAAATCCCGACTGCTCATTTTTTGTTGTGGATCGGGCCATCCATTTGAATTTACAAATATTGAATTGGTCAAACCCAATTCCTTGGCCTTCTCATTCATCAATTGGACAAACCCCTTTTCATTTCCTGTAGGTGACAATGCTTCGGCCAAGACTACACAGGCATCATTTCCGGATAATACCACAACACCGCGTATCAATTCTTCGACCGTGGGCCTGTCTGTTGTATCCAAATACATCGTGGAACCACCGCGATATGATCTATAGGCAAAATCTGAAACCAGCAATCGATCAACCAGTTTCAATAGATTATCTTCCAATGCCCGAAATACCAAGTAAAGTGTCATGAGTCTGGAAAGAGATGCAGGAGGGAAGAGGGTATCAATATTATCTTCGA
>CAZHIL010000414.1:0-5131 GCA_964532985.1 uncultured Albidovulum sp.
CGCTTCATCGCCCACATCAAGAACGGAATGTTCTTTCTCATTGACCTGAATTGGACCTTGTAGTTTCCCTCCATAACCTCTGGATACAATATGCGGATTGTGCCCCTTGTCCCTCAACTTCTGTATCAATGTAATGGCCAAGGGAGTCTTGCCTGTTCCACCAATATTTACATTACCTATGGAAATTACCGGCTTCTCGACAGTTTTTCTGGTGTAAAACTTTTTGCGTATTGCTGTACCAAGCAACCAGATACCCGAGAAAGGTAATAAAAGATGGGACAAAAGGGAGTTTTTTTGAAACCAAAAATGTGGTTGCTGCATAGGGTGCCCATTTGCAAATGGCTTAGGAAGGGAATTCCTTGACGGGTCCTTCCGATTTTTCTTCATCCATAAGTTGATAAAGCTTGGCGATAAAATACCTGTAATTGGCATTATCAACATTTTGTTGGGATGCTTCCTTCCAGGCATCATAGGCTGCTTGATAATTGGAATACAACCCTATAACTTCAACATTATCAGGATCCTTGAAGCGCTTGGTACCTGGATTTGACAATTCACCACCAAACACCAAATGCAGTTTTTTAGTCATTGGTCTAATTCCCCACAAAAAATATCCTAACTTCCGGCTACCGTCATGTTTTCAATCAGAAGGCTTGGTACCTTGTATGAGCTGAATTCCCTCGGGTCATTGGAAGGTATGAGTGTTTTTATCATATCCCGCAGATTACCAGCTATGGTGAATTCTGAAATCGGTTGGGTCACCTCCCCATTTTCAATCAGAAACCCAGACGCCCCACGGGAATAATCACCTGTATTGCTGTTTATGGTAGAGCCAATCAGGGAAGTTATCAATATGCCTGAATCAATTTCCTTCATCAATTCACCCGGAGACTTGTCGCCACAGCTAAGGGCAATATTGGTGGTCCCCGGTGAAGGCGGTGAAGCAACCCCCCTTGTGGCATTTCCTGTTGTTGGCATTCCCAGCTTTCGTGATGTTGCCAAATCCATCACCCATGATTTCAGCATTCCCTTCTCGATGAATTTCCTTTCCTGCTTGGCTATCCCCTCTCCATCATAAAGGGTTGAGGATAGTGATTTCGGCCGAAAGGGTTCCTCGTACAAATCCAGGTTTGTGGATAGTATTTCATTTCCGAGATCATCTTTCAACCAACTTGTACCACGTGCAATCGCACCACCATTGATGGCCCCAAGGATATGACCAATCAAGGTGGCGGATACCCTTCGATCAAAGAGGACGGCGGTATTCATGGTACTGGGCTTGATTGAACCCAATTTGGCTGCGGCTCGTTTCCCGGCTTTTCTGCCTATTCTTTCCGGAGTTGACATGTCCAACTGGAAAATTCTTGTTTCACCGTAATAATCGGTTTCCATTTCCAGACCGTCACCTGCTATGGCAGAACAGCCTGCCGAAAGAAAATTCTTTCTACTTTCACTTTCAAATCCATTACTGGCCAAAAAACAGTAACGGCTTTCACCATAACCTGCAGACGATGAATCCGTTTTGGAAACACCCTTAACCCCGTTTGCAGCCTCCTCCATCGTTTGCCCCAACTTTGTGCATTCTTCCGGCGAAGGAAAGCCCTCTTCACTATAGAGCCTCAATTCGATGGTTTCGTTTGGTGGACCCAATTGATTTGGTTCGGCAAGGCCAATAAAGGGATCTTCAGGGGCCACACCTGCCATTGCAATTGCTCTTTCAGCAATGTCGGCAATAGCTGAAGTTCGAAAATCGGAACCGGCAACGCAAGCCTGTTTTTTACCAACCAAAACCCTTAGTCCAAGCGTAATCTGGTCATTGTTTTCAACATTTTCCAAATCGCCTTCCCTGACACTAACCGAAAAACTCCTTGACTGAAGAACGATTACATCTGCCTCATCAGCCCCTTTCCTTTTGGCAAGGTCAATGGATTGTTCTGCAACTTTTTTTAAATCTATCTTCATATGATTCCAGATGTATTCCGCGAGAAAGAAACCTCTTTATTATCCAACCAAAATTCTCAAAAAATGTTTTTACCATCGGTGGATATGAACGCATCACCTGAATCTGAACAGGATGAGGGCAGAATTTAAGTTTCAACCAGGTTGTTCTCATCGAGAAATAAAAAATTTAATTTAGGTTGTTGCCATTTACCAAGATTTCAAATTCATCGTCTATTTCAATCTTGTACTGCAATGCGTTTGGTGAAGTGCTGTTCGGATCCAGAACCAACATGTATCCAAGTAGTCCACTCAAATATGCCTGTGGTGCTAAATCTGCAGCGATCACTCTGTCAAAAAAGCTTTTGGCACCTTCAACAATTACGTCAAATTCACCACTTGAAACATAACTTGATGTATATTCCCCAACAATCTTGACGAATAGATCCATAATTCTGAGTTCCCAATCCGAAGAGACTAAGAAGTCAAAAATTTCCGGACTTAGATCATCATTATTTTGTTCTTCAAAATATGACTGGTCGAAAAGGGCTTTATTACCCGAAAACCTTATGGATGTATTTAGTGATCCTACATCCTCATTGAACTCACCTTCGGGATCCATTAGATCCTTGTAAGTGCTTTCCCACCTGATTTTATTCAGTGAAATCTCGGTCTCCACGTTATATAAATCATTTTCATTGTTCCAATCAATGAGCAAATTCATGTCGGTGTTCGAAACGGCAACGGATTCATTGATGTATCCTTCCAAGGCAATGATAAAATCCAAGGTACTGGAATTCATTGTTAATCCGTTTTCATCAACACTCATATCACTGGTAGGCTGGTTGACCAGCAATCCTAGAGAAGAATTTTCCACACCTTCAAGAATGAATTGTGCCGTCTCCATAGAGACGGAATATTCACCAAGGGGAAATTCCATCCCCATTGCATCATTCATGAATATTCCTCCATCAGTTGTGCTGCTTTGGTAATTTGTCAATTTGAATGCTAACCCCCTACCTTCTCTTGCTTGCAACCTGCCTGAAATCTCGCCTGCTGATCCGGTGGCTGAATAACCATCTTCATACATCCTTGCCAGATCATCAAACAAATAGATGCCAAGGGCATCTTTTAACAAGACGAGATAGGCGATGCCCTCGTCCTGATGCTTGACTTCCATTTCTGAAATCGAATAGTCAATTTTCATGCCGTCGGAATTTTGCTCTATGATGATACGTTTGTTTTCGGCAAAGGTTCCCTCACCAACCTTGACGGGGACTTCATCTCCCGAACTGCTGAAAATGGAAAATGTATCGGGTAAATATATTTCGACCAGATCCGTTCCCTTTCTTGACATACGAAAGGTTGGAAAGTCAACACCGAGGATACCCTCGCCAGAGTCAACTTGAGCAATAAAGGTTAGATTTTTGGCGAAAAGCTCGTCATTACTTTCTTCCAGATCAATATAGTCAACCTCGACTTCAACTGAATTGAGCAGGGAGATCATATCCTGAAACAACTCTCTGGGATACAGATCCGTGTATCCCTTCGATCCCAAAAGGGTAAGTATCATAGTCATGGAAAGAAATAACGGCTTGATTTTCATTTTGTTAACTCTTGACTAGCTTGAAAATAAGGAAATCACCCGCCAAGCATAGGTAAGTGAGCAATACAACCTAAAACCAAAACCAACCTAACAGGTAATAATAAAGTTAAAAACAATCCCTCTGTAATGTCAAGGTTGGATTTGCCCGATCAATTTTTCAATCATATTGCTTCTAATGCAAAACTATAGATTGTAAACCTGTGAGTGCGTGTATTTCCCCCAATAATTCTATACACCATCGGTTTGGTATACTTGATAATTGCACTCCATCTATATATTTTATCAGTTAATTATAGGAGGTCCCAAGATGGCCACGACCAAGCGCAATCCCTTTCAACCCGGTTATGGTGAAATCCCACCCGTATTGGCTGGCAGGGATCAACTCAAACTGGAGTTAAGTGATCGCATTGATGCAACAATTGAAAAGGAAAGTCATCCTACTGCCATTGCCCTAATCGGACCAAGGGGGTGTGGCAAAACGGCCTTGCTGGGCTGGATTGCCGAGAAGGCCAAAAAGAAAAAATTACCTGTTATCAGGTTGGTCAAGCAGCATTTTGAATCCGTTGATGGCCTGGCAAAGGCCCTTGCCGAACAAGCGGACTCCAACTTAAGTTCCCGTGCCTATTCGATAAGAGGTGGACTCAAGGATCCTACAGGACAATTGGGCTCTGCCGAGTTGGAATTAAGGAGGGAATCAGAATATTCCCCTATAGAAAATACCCTGTTTCTAACAAGACTGTTGGCAGAAACATCCACCAAGGGACTTGCCCTGCTCATTGACGAGGCCCATGACATGCCACCCGAGGTTGGCCGTGTTTTCTACGATGCTGCCCAGGCAACCGCCCAGGACAATCCCATCATGCTGGTCATTGCAGGAACCCCTGACCTTGAATCGGTATTGGGTCGTTCCGGTGCCACCTTTGTTGAAAGAATGAATGCCTGGGACATAGGCCGTCTTTCATGGGAGGACACAAGCCGAGCCCTGGTTGAACCCTTCGGCAAGAATGTAACCTTCGATGACTTGGCCAAGGGGGTGGCTCTCAGGGAATCCCAGAGATATCCCCATTTCATCCAGCATTGGGGAAGTGCACTCTGGAATGTACTGGCCCGGAAGGGTATAACCCATGTCGGTTATGAGGAAATGAAGGAGGCCCGCAAGACTTTTGATCAAGCACGTCAGAGACTCTATAATCGCCGATTGCACGAACTGGACCGGGAGGGCATGCTGGTACCAGTGGCAGAGATTGCCTTTCGCATTGGGGAAGATGGCAAGCCGTCGAGAAGTGATTTTATGGCAATTACCCAGAAAATGGCATATACCCGTGACCGATTGGAAGCCGAGGAGAAGTTGTTGCATACCGGATTTATCTGGCAGGAGGGCATAGGCAATTGGCAATTCGGAATTCCCAGTCTTGCCACCCATGTTCGCAAGGAAGCGGTCTCAATGGTTTTGGAACGGATCAAGGAAGAGAATGCGCTATTGTCTTTTAGGAGGATTCGTTCGTACTTCAAACTCGAACCTCTTTTGCCAACCTCATATCTGGAGAAAAATTTGAGAACGGTTCTCAAGGAAACCAATCAGGAGAA
>CAZHIL010000415.1:0-4710 GCA_964532985.1 uncultured Albidovulum sp.
CCCTTAGCTCAACTGGATAGAGTGGCTGACTTCGAATCAGTAGGTTGGGGGTTCGAGTCCTCCAGGGGCCGCCATTTCCAGGAAAAAATCAGAACAACATTGGTCGGAATGTTTGATTGGCCCCTTAGCTCAACTGGATAGAGCGGCTGACTTCTAATCTGCAGGTTCGGGGTTCGAGTCCTCGAGGGGTCGCCAAACAACAAGCAATCCTCCCTAAATGGTTTTATATGGCAATTCTCTGGAAATAAATATGGAAGTGAAGATTATAAATGGTCGGGGAATAAATGTATCCGATGAGGGTAACAAGGAAGGCCCTGCGTTTGTTCTGGCCAATTCTCTTGGTACCGACCTACGTATTTGGGACAGGTTTTTACAAAATTTTCCCCAGAGGTACCGCATAATCAGATTTGATAAGCGTGGCCATGGATTAAGCGATATCTCGGAAAATTGCTTCGGTATTGAAGGCCTTGCTTCCGACATAATAGAAATCTTGGATGACAAGCAAATAAGTGATTGCGTATTTGTAGGTGTATCAATAGGAGGATTGATAGGCCTGCAGGTCGTATTGAATCGACCTGATCTGGTTAAGGCATTTGTTTTTTCAAACTCATCGGCGAAGGTAAGGGATGAAGCATTTTGGAATGATCGGATAAAGATTATCGAGAAAGTGGGTCTTGATGCCGTTGGAGATTCCATCCTAGAAAAATGGTTCTCGAAAAACTTCCGAAAGAACAAGTCCGAGGAATTGCTGGCTTGGAGGAATATGCTGACAAGAACCCCACAAAGAGGTTATCTGGATTGTTGTCGAGTATTAAAACACACTGACTTGAGGGAACGGTTAGGTGAAGTGAAAGTGGACACGCTGGTCATTAGTGGTTCCGAAGATGGTGCAATACCACCCGAAGAGGTCATTGAAGGTACCAAGGGTTTGCCCAACGCTGTCCATGAAACCATTATGGGTGCAGGACATTTGCCTTGTATAGAAAAACCATTGGAATTCAGGGAGTTGATTTTTTCCTTTCTCCTTGAGCGGGAATTGGTTAACCGCAATTAACCATAATCTTTATTGAACTAGGGGTATAAATCCTTGGAGTTGTTTTAATAGTGTCTCCTATTCTTTTCGAAATATCAAATGTCTAAAAACCTTCCCCTGGTATTTGTCCTACTGACAGTAACCATAGATGCCATCGGAATAGGGATCATTATTCCAGTGATGCCTGATTTAATTCAGGAAGTCGGTGGGGCATCAATTGCGGATGCTGCCCTCTGGGGTGGTGTACTTGCAGCTTCCTTTTCCTTCATGCAATTTCTTTGCGGTCCCACCGTGGGCAGCTTGTCCGATCGTTATGGGCGACGGCCTGTATTATTGATTTCCCTGCTCTTCATGACCCTGGATTACATCATCATGGGGGTAGCCCATGTTATGGTTTTACTGTTCATCGGTAGGGTTGTCGGAGGAATTACTGCATCAACACCAGCAACAGTCGGTGCCTATATTGCGGATATCTCGAAGCCGGATGAAAAGGCAAAGAATTTTGGATTGATAGGTGCCTTTTTTGGAATTGGCTTTGTACTTGGTCCACTTTTTGGAGCCCTATTTGCCGAATTTGGCACGAGGGTACCGTTTTTTGCAGCAGCAATAATTGCCTTTGCCAATTTTGTATTGGGATATTTTGTATTACCAGAAACGGTTACTGATGAAATCAGACGGCCATTTGAATGGAAAAGAGCCAACCCAATAGGTAGTTTATATCACATAGGTAAACTGCCAGGCCTTAAATTGCTCTTGCTCGTATTCTTTCTCATACAAATTGCTTTTGCCGTTTATCCTGCTATCTGGTCATTCTATGGAATAGAAAGATTTGGTTGGGGTCCTACCCTTATAGGTGTTTCCCTGGCCTGCTATGGTATCATGCTAGCCTTTGTCCAAGGATGGTTCATCAGATTCATTTTGAAGTATCTTACCGAAAAACAGACAGTTATATTTGGTTTCTTTTTTGAAATTGTCGGATTCGTGGGTTATGGGGTAATCAAGGAAGAAATATATGCCTTTCTCCTGATACCCTTCGGTGCACTTGGTGCAGTAGGTGTACCTGCCCTTCAGGGCATCATGTCAAGAATTGCTGCTCCCAACCAGCAAGGAGAATTGCAAGGTCTTCTTACAAGTTTGACTTCTTTGGCATTCATTGTTTCTCCCCTCATTATGACCGGAATATTCTACATGTTTGTTGACCCGGAATTTCCGATCTACCTCCCCGGAGCACCATTCTTGTTCTCTGCTCTGGTGGCAATTGTTTGTTTTGGATTGATCCAATTTGTCAAGGAGAGTGATTATGGTGGAGAAAAGAAGTTCTACTTTTCACTAAAATAATTGAAATTTTCGTCATTCCATTACTTTTTACGGGATTTCTTCAAACGGAGATATCTTAAAAAATCTTCCTGCGTGCATCCAACCAAAATTTAAATCATCATTTAGAATTCTAAAGGAATGTAAAAACATAATTTGTAATCTCCATTCACGTTCGATCTTGTACTCCTCAGTTTTGTAGTAATATTTTCGTTCCCCTGATTCTCTAGGGCTAAGGTCATGATCAACCTTTTCTGGTTTTCCATATTTAATCTGAATCCATTTAACATTTACGAAATTTGAACAAAGCAGGTTTTGCTTGATATAGTTACTCAGGTCTTCAGGATTGTTAAGTTCAAGCACAACATGGGTTTCTTTATTTCTGTCCCCGGTTAGTGAACCCTCAATTGTTTCACTGAAACTCATGAAGAATGCAGGTTGATTTGGACGGTCTTTACAAACATCCTGATTAACAATACCTTCAAATTCGTAGTCTCCAACACCTTCCTCCTGATCTATTCCCTGATCCCTGAAGTGTTTATGAGAACGAAATAAGAGATCTCCTTCCAGATGGCATCCCATTGCACTCCGGACTCTTCCAAAACTAGATAACTTTTCATCATATTTATTGCTTACAGCACGATAAAGTTTTGGTATTTCCATTTTTGAGTTCCTTTTACTATGAATTGATGATATAGCCTCTTAAGGTTCATGGTACTTTGGTATATAATTCCCCTGAAATAAGAATAATTGCTAATGACCGCATGGCATTGAACACAAATCTTCACAAGGCTGCTTTGGCCAAAAACGATGAGTATTATACTCAGTTACCCGATATAGAAAATGAGCTTAAGCACTATAAAGCATATTTTAAGGATAAGATCGTCTACTGCAATTGCGATGATCCAACGATATCCAATTTCTTCAACTACTTTTCGTACAGCTTTGAACTTCTTGGTCTGAAAAAACTGATCACTACTTGCTTTAAGAATCAGCAAAGGGATTTATTCACGAAGCATGATTCTGATCAGGCGATCATGCTAGAATATAATGGTTTTCAAGAGGGAGATCGAATCCCCAAGATTGAAGATATTGGTGTAACTTATCTCAAAGGTAATGGTGATTTTCGTAGTGTGGAATGCGTTGAGATCCTTAAGCAGGCAGATATCGTGGTGACTAACCCGCCATTCTCTCTGTTCCGGGACTATGTAGCCCAGTTGATTAAATATAACAAGAAATTTGTGATCATCGGAAACAAGAATGCTATCACCTACAAGGAAATTTTTCCACTGGTAAAGGAAAATAGAATATGGGTGGGTAACACTCCCATGGGAAAAGATTTGTTATTTGATCTTCCAGAAGATTATGCAAACGAACTATTGGTGACTAAAAAAGAAGGTAGTTCATATAAGATTGTTGATGGTGTTGTGAAGGGAAGATCACAAAGTATATGGCTTACAAATCTTGATCACAAAAAGCGTCACGAGGAGTTGATTCTTTATCGAAAATATAGGTCTCAAGATTATCCCCACTATGACAATTTTGACGCGATAGAAGTCAGCAAGACTAAAGACATTCCGATGGATTGGGAGGGTGTAATGGGTGTTCCAATCACTTTCTTGGATAAATATAATCCAGACCAGTTTGAAATAATTGGAATGGATCGCCCTCTTATGACTGAGTTGACCGGTAAACAAAGCCGTTTTAAAATCAATAACAAAGAAATGTATGCCCGGATATTGATACGCAACAAGAGACCTCGAAAATGAATATTGATTTCCTTAAAATCACTATCCGTGATTTGGTGAAAGATTACCAAGATGGCGGTGTAGGGGGAGTTCGTGGTTATGGTGGACGGTTGGATATTCGTCCACAATACCAACGCGAATTTGTCTATGAAAGAAAGGAGCGCGATGCTGTTATTCATTCGGTTATGAATAATTTCCCGCTTAATGTGATTTACTGGTCCCAGCAAGAAGACGGTACTTTTGAAATCCTTGACGGACAGCAACGTACGGTATCAATTTGCCAATATGTCACCAATGAATTTTCAGTGAATTTTGGCCAATTGGACAAACCAAGAAAATTTATTAATCTGAATGACGATGAACAGAATCAGATTCTTGACTATGAATTAATGATCTATGTATGCACCGGAACAGCCAGTGAAAAGTTGAAGTGGTATGAAATCATTAACATCGCTGGTAAGGTACTGAACCGTCAGGAATTGCGCAATGCTGTGTATGCTGGTCCTTGGCTCTCAGATGCGCGTCGTTATTTCAGCCGACCAGGAGGTGTTGCCTATGGCCTTGGTAAGGATTATCTTATACCAAAGCAACTAATTAATAACCTATAGGCCAATT
>CAZHIL010000416.1:0-8042 GCA_964532985.1 uncultured Albidovulum sp.
CTGTTCCTTATAATATTTTTTTGTTGTGAACCATAAGGTAATTTAAACAAAAATTTGCAATAAAACAAGAGAAATTTAACCCACTGGGAAAATATCGTGCTCAGATTTCAGGATACAGATTAATAACTTCTCCAAGCATCCCTGCCCAGAAAAAACATAATCAGGATAATTTCCAGACGCCCAACTATCATTCCCAATGAAATAACCACCTTGGATACGTTTCCCAATTGGTCGAAACTAAAGGTTTCTCCCAAGACAGTATCAACCAGCGGTCCTGTCGTCGTAATTACAGCCAAGGAAACCGTCAGGGCGGAATTAAAATCCAATCCGATAATCACAAGACAAAGCAACAGCACAACAACTGTTATGAAAAACATGGTGAATATGAGCCATGCCTCATCCCAACCTGATTCTATGTTCCTCAAACTCCAGGATTTTTTTCGTTGCACTCCCGATGGATACAAAAGATGGAACATTTCCTTTGAGGCATTTTCAAAAAGTATTTTCAGTCGTAAAAGTTTTATTCCGCCTGAGTTCGTTGCTACTCCACCCCCAATAATAACCAGTGTAAGAAGGACAAGATGTGGAAATCCTTCTATCTGGGTATTAGACGAAGCGAACCAATAAGTGCTTTCAAAACCCGTTGTGGTCAGAAAGGAAATTACAGTGAATATTACGCCCCAACAATTTTGTAGAATCAGCAATATACTTTCCTCGTTATACTGCTGAATCAATAACTGCCAATCGTACAAAAGTGCCCCGATCAGAACCAGAAAAACAATTCTCGAAGCCAGCCGTATTTCAGAATCCTGATAGAAATCCCTGAAAACCGGCTTATACCACCAGTAAAATATCAGCAGTCTAGTAATTCCGAAAAGCAGCAATAAAACCACCAGCATTTCACCCCAAATTCCTGATGCAGATTCAAAGAATGCCGTTTCACCAACTATCCCACTCGTTGATAGTGACGACATCGCAAAAACAAGGGCATTTAATCCTGATGAACCCAAAATGTACAAACCAATCCAAAAAATAAGTGTTAGTACAAGGTAATAGGGGAGAAGAATTGAAAACTTTCTATAAAGTGGTTGCTCTTCAAAACTCAATTCCCCCCGGTCGGAATCGTCGTTGTCTTCGACACCAATGCTTTGAGCACTATAAAAATAGTTGAAACCGAAGTGTTGAATGATTGTAGCAGCTGTAACCCACATGACGAGCCCTCCCATCCACCCCACCAAGGCCCGCCATAGGTGTATGGCGGGTGGAACTTCACCCACGAAATTTTCAATCAGGGTTGCACCAGTGGTTGTAAAGCATGAAATGGCCTCGAAATACGAATCAAGAGCATCAAATTCGTTTACCAGGGTATAAAGGGGTAAGGCAAAAAAGACCGGTAAAATTAGGAATATGATGGTCAGTTCAATCATGTCCCTTCGCAAAGATGGTTTTGTACCCTGGTCCAGTGTTGCTATTCCCAAGAAAGATCCTATCAGGGCAATTAATAGCCCCTGATAGAAAAATACCTGAGAGGTTTGGTGATCATCGTTAAGGAGAGCCAAAAAGGCCGGAGCAAACATAGTTACTCCGCTAACGACGATGGAAAGTGAAATAAAGCTTATTTTAGGTTTAATAAGCATCTACACTAAAGTACTTTGTTACTTTCCTTATGTCTTTTGAAAGCATGAATAGAGCTATTTGGTCGCCCACTTGTATTCTGGTTTGGGTATTAAAGCCGATTGGCTCGTCATCTCTCAAAATTGCCCCGAACTTAACGGGTATCTTGATTTCACCCAACTGTTTGCTCTCAATTTCATGATTTCGTTCAATGAGCACCTCACAAACCTCACCCTCATCTTCTCCAATCATTTGTACCTGCTTGAAACTTGAAGGTTTGACATTCGGAATTATGGAAGAAACTGTAGTAGTCTGAGGATTTAGTACAATATCGATACCCATTGATTCGCCCAACTTGGATAACCCGTAATCCTTGATCAATCCAATTGTAGTGATATTGGGATTAAGCTCTTTGGCCTTATAGAGCATCAGCAAGTTTGATTTATCATTTTCGGTGAAGGAAATAATTGTATTGGCAGTATGAATACCTGCCTCATTCAATAGATCTTCCTCCATTCCATCTCCCTGCAGGACAATGGCCCTCGTTAATTCCCCCGCAATGGTTTCAGCCCGCTCCTTGTCCATTTCGATGAGCTTCAGCTGATAGTTGTTAAAATTCTTTTCAACACGTTTGGTAAAATCTAATCCTATCTTGCCACCGCCGATAACAATAACACGATGGAATGGAGGTTTTTCGACACCGAATATTTCCAGAGTCCTTTCCAAATCATCGCTTGCAGCAATCAGATAAACCTTGTCGCCTTCAACCAGTTGATCATCCGGGTTGGCCAATTGGAGCACATTATTGCGTCGATACCCAACAACAAAAGTTCTTAATCCTTCAAATGTTTCGGTAAGTTGGCGAAGAGAAGTGTTGAGGACGCTGCTTTTTTCATTCAGGTTCAATCCAATAACCTGTGCCTTGCCATTGAACAGGTTTTGGTAGAAAAACAACTGCTTGGACCTGAGCAATCTTTGTGCTGCGTCGGCAACCGCACCTTCCGGATTGATTATAATGTCAATGAAGCCATCGTTTTTTTCACTGACAAACTCATGATAATCGGTATTGCGAATTCGGGCAATGGTTTGAATTTCAGGATTGAGCTTTCGGGCAAATAATGTACTGAGCACATTGGTTTCATCCGATGGGGTTACAGCAACAATGAGATTGGCATTTTTTATACCTGATCGTTTCAGGTCCTCACCCCTTGTCCCTTCACCCACGACACCAATAATGTTCAGTTTGTCGGTGATCAAGCCAACATTATCCGAATTATTATCCAGGACTGTAATCTCACAATCCATTTCCCGAACCAGATAACGACAAATCTGGCTTCCTACCTGACCTGCACCAACGATTAGAATCTTCATATATCAATAATGCCCTTGGCGTAGAAACCGGGTAAGACCTTAATTACTCAAGCCCCGATTACTACATGTCTTCTTCAAACCCAGCTACCCTGCTTCCTGAAATGTTTCTTGTAACAATACCGAGTGATTTGAGTTTCCTGTGCAAGGCAGCCCTTTCCATCCCTATGAATTGCGCAGCCTTGGATATATTACCACCAAATTGGTTAATTTGGGCAGAAATATATTCCCTTTCAAATATCAACCTGGCTTCACGCAAAGGTAAACTCAGATAATTTCCGGAAACTACCGATACGGTATCTGTATTTACCTCGGCTGAGGAAGATACAACTTCATCGACTGTTATCGGGTCCTCGGATTTACCTGTTATCAGGATTCTTTCGATTATGTTCTTCAGCTGGCGAATGTTACCTGGCCACTCGGAAGAAACAAGAAACGATTCCGCTTCTTTGGATAATTCTCGCAATGGCCAACCCTGGGTTTTGTGAAATAGGTAAAGAAAACTTGCTGCCAATTCGGGTATATCTGATCTGTTTGTTTCCAAAGGAGGCACTGCAATCCGATAGGTTGCCAATCTTTCCAACAGGGAGGGTAATAATTGCCCGCTTTCAATTTCCTGTTCTATATCCCTGCTGGTAGCCGATAGAAATCTGACTTCTACTTTTAAGGTCTCAATGCCTCCCTCATTGACGATTTGGTTCTTCACGATGACACTGAGAAGTTTCTGCTGGAGATCAATCGGAAGGGCACAAACTTCCTTCAAATACAATGTGCCGCCATGAGCCAATTCGATTAGCCCTGAAACCCTTTGTCCGGTATCTGAAGAAGTACCAAACAGTATGGATTCAATTTTTTCAGGATCCATCGTTGATATGTTTGCGGTAAGGAAAGGTCCCTTTGCGAGGTGTGATTGGGCATGGATATACCTTGCAGCGGTTTCCTTGCCACTTCCAGAGGGTCCAGACAGAAGGACCCGGGCATTGCTTTTGGACATTTGATCCAGCAAGTTTTTGTATTTCTTGAAAACCCTTGAAGAACCGATGAGTAGTTTGGGATTGTTTTGCGAAACTCTGAGTACTTTTACCTGCCTTCGGAGTGATACCAACTCCATGGCATTCCTTACCACAGATAGCAATCGATCAACCCTAATCGGCTTTTCAATGTAATCAAACGCTCCCAGACGCATTGCCTTGACCGCAATTTCAATATTGCCATGAGCCGACATGATGATAATGGGTGTGGCAGCATCAACCTTACGAATGGTTTGAAGTACCTGTAGGCCGTCCATTTGAGGATCCTGCAAACGAATATCCAATAAAATCATGCAAGGTTTGGTTTTTTTGAATTCCTCAAGACATTCAGAACCTGAGCTGGCCTGACGGATCGAATAGCCCTTGTCATGCAAAATTTCGGCAACCAGGCTCCGAATTCTGGAATTATCATCAACAATTAAGATATCATCCATTTTTTTTGCCCGTTTGCCTCTTAATTTTACTGTACTGTTATACCATTTTTGGTAAGCGGATTTGAACCATTGCACCCTGGTGATTATCATCATCAAATGAGGGCGATTTGCCCAATTTCAATTCACCACCATGACCCTCGATAATTCTCTCAGCATAGGCCAAACCCAAACCGGTTCCCCCTTCCCTGAACGTTATGAATGGTTTCTTGAACTCACTCAAATCCAAATTTGATGGGAATCCAGTCCCATTATCCAATATGCTGATCAGAATCCAACTATCCAGTTCCTGAAGCATCATCCTTATCTGAGGATCAAATTTATGGTCAGGGAATTTTTCTTTGCGGGTATCTATCCCCTCTCGTGAATTCTTAAGTAGGTTTGTAAGCATCTGATAAAAGAGTTCCCTGTCCAAATTTATATTTGAATGCTCTAACGAAGATTCAACTTTTATCTCTACATCCTCTCCCCTGTTGCGTTCAAATTCACAAGCAGCCTCGCAAACACCAACAAGGTCTTCCTGCATGAGAATGGGATCCGGCAGTTTGGCAAATTGGGAAAATTCATCCGAAATCCGAATCAAACCATGCATGCATTCGTGAATCGTTACTGTATATTTACTAAGCTGATCCCTTTTTGATTCTTCCAGTTCATCACCGATTTTGTATTCCAACTGGGTCAGGGCAAGGCTGATGGGGGTCATGGCATTCTTTATTTCGTGAGCAATCTGCTGTGCAACACTTGACCATGCTGCCTTGCTCTCAGCGTTAACCAGTTCAGTTACATCATCAAAGGCAATTACATAGCCTTCAAGGTTATCCATGGGATCAGTTCGCTTTGCAATTCGAACAAACAGGTGAACCATGCCATCTTCGCCACTGATCTGCAGATTTTCTTGAGCAAGTGACTTGGAGGAATTTGACAACTCACTGAGAAGACCAGCAAAATCTGGAACCACTTCCTTGAGTTTTACTGATGAAAAGGAGGCCAAACCACTTACATTGAAGAGCTTGTAATCCAAACCCAAATGCTCTCCTGCAGCTCTGTTCATAAATACTATGGTTTCGTCATGACTTAAGCCGATGACACCAGCTGAAACACTCGACAATACACCCCGAAACTCTTTCTCCCTACTTTCGGCCTTATTTCTTATTGCAATCTCTTCGCTTATGCTATTGTCCAATTTTCTGACCATGTCCTGAAAAACGCGACCGAATTTTGCAATCTCGTCCTTGCCCCTTACTTCAATCTTTTCCTTGAGATGACCATCTCCAATTCGTTGTGCGACCTGGGCCAGATCCTTGACCGGTCTACTCATTCTTTCAGCCAGCAGGAATCCGAATTGTATCATGGCGATGACAAGAAATACGGCACAGATCAGAAAAACCAGGGAATATTTAAATATTGTTGACCCCAATTCCTGAACCAGATCCTTTGACTTTTCTGGTTGAATGGTCAGGGACTTGCGCAGTTGAAGGATCGGTGAACTGACATCCGTGGTTGTATAGAGATACTGATCAACCTTTTGGTCAAGTTTGATCAGGGCATAAAGCAAATTGGAGTTGGGTCGTTCAAATACCACTCCGGATTTCTGGTTGTTTTCCTCCATATATTGAATTTTCAAATAGGAAAAGTCCCTGTGTAATTTTAATTCAGGACCACAACCCTCAAAATCCCCTACTTCAGTTCCATAGGGTGTAATTTCCTTCATCAAGTCCTTGGGCGGATTATCAAAATCGAAAAGATAGCTTCGTATCCCCCTGACAATTACCTGGCAATTACCGTCAATAATAAAGGCAAAACCGGGTACCCCCAGCTTTTCACTCTGATAATTCTGCATTACTTGCCTTGTTCCACCCAAATCAAGGCCTGGCGATATTAAAAACTGATTTTCCAAAAACGAGGAAAGTTCGTTTGAGTAATTTTCAAGTTCGTCAGCTTTTTCATCAACATAGGAGTTGGAAGCATGAAGGGCTCTGTTAAGCTCGTCTGTCAACTCCTCATACACTCGTTCCCCAACTCCCACATTCAGTCCAAGGCTGGCCACAATGGCGACTAGTACGGTCGGTATGACAGCTACAATTGTAAATACCTTGACAAGTGTAAGATGAAGGGGGTTTTCAACTTCGGGATCCCTTTCGTAACCCAAAGACCGTAGAATTCGATAGCCAAGTACGGAAATTATGGCAATTACATAGACAAAATCCACTAATACAATAACTGCCAACCTTGTTGATATTCCCTGCTCTATATCCTCCCAAACAAGGACCGTGGCACCTATGATCAAGGGGAATATTGCCAACAATATGTACGAAAACCATTTGCTTACCAAAGCAAAGAGTAATTCAAACCCGGATTTAACCCTCACAAGTGACAGCAAATTACATTACCCATAAAATCAAGGTACAGATATTCATCAACAATTCAGAAAATCCCTAAGAGAAGTTTATGAGACCCATATTTGAATATGAACATCGTTTAAGTTATGAACTTACTATCATGGTTTCGTAGTTGAATTACGAAAAATTACTTTCAATAATACTATAAATCATAATGAAGGTTGCAGGATTTAAAAACACTAATCCCGAATATTCAATATGAATTCAGTTCCTTTTGATATGATCTTTCTGCCCGATAAATGATTTGCTTGAAGTTCTGCAGGTTTTTGTTAGCCAGGTTTTCCTCAAGTGAGATAAATCTCCGGATCATTTGTTTGCGTAAATATTTTCAATAATAATACAATTGTTTGAAACCTAAGGTATAGAAAATAAGTCAGTTAAGGATATGAAGGTTGCTACCATAATTGTTGCGGGCGGAACGGGCACCAGAGCAGGATTGTTTCCTCCCAAGCAATATCAAAGAATTGGATTGGAAACGGTTTTGGAAAAAACTATCAACCAATTTGTATCCCATCCCCAAATTGATTCGTGTGTGGTAGTTATATCCCGGGAACACAAGGAACTATTTGAGGAAACTGTTTCCCCCAATATTCGCGGCAAATATCAATTGGCCTTAGGTGGAAACAGCCGGACGGAATCTGTTTATAATGGACTGCAACATCTCAAAAACCAGGATATTTCACATGTTTTAATTCACGACGGAGCCAGACCCTTCGTTTCAGCGAGATTGATTACCGACATGGTATCATTACTGGAATCACATGAAGGTATAGTACCGGTAGTGGCAATTTCAGATGCGGTTTGGAAATTCAAAGCCAACCATTTGGTTAATCCTGTTTCAAGAGAGAATCTCAGTGCCGCCCAGACACCGCAGGGATTCAATTATTCCCAAATCCTTCAGGCTTACGAAAAAAGAACCGGTCTTACCGCTGATTGTGCCGAAATAGCCTTGGCTGGTGATTTGAAGGTTGCAACCATCAAGGGTGAAAAAGAAAATTACAAGATAACGACTGCCGAGGACTTGGAGTATGCAAGAATGATGTCAAAAAATAATGTACATGATGTTCGGGTAGGACAAGGGGTTGATGTTCACAAGCTGGTATCTGGTGAATCCATTGTGCTATGTGGAGTTGAAATTCCCTTTAACAAAAAACTTGAAGGTCATTCAGATGCTGATGTGGGATTACATGCCATTACAG
>CAZHIL010000417.1:0-3829 GCA_964532985.1 uncultured Albidovulum sp.
GTAGCCCGAATCAACTCGTTCGATTTCCCTCGCAACCAATCCATAGGTAACATAACCGGACTCTGACCCTCCATATTCCTCTGGCAGGGTTACTCCCAACAATCCAGCCTCTCCCATTTTCGAAAACAGATCCCGACCGGATGATTCTTCCATATAATCCTTGTTTACCCGTGGTCTCAATTCACTTTGACAAAAGGCCTGAGCTGCATCCTTGAACAGTACCTCCTCTTCCTCAAGCTGGTCTTCCAACAGGAATGGGTCTTGCCAATCAAATACAACTTTCGAAATGGTATTTTTCTTCATTTTCTCACCCATGGTTTAAACCCGTTTCTCCTTTTTGCCGGAATCAGAGGTATAACCTAATCACAAGACTAAGGATATACATTTTTGGTCCAGCTTTTCTAATTGTGAACTCGGTTTGATTTTGAAAATTTCAACAATCCATCTGAATAAATAACCTTGTAGTCTTCAAAATCCCTTTTTGAAGGTATACATTTGGCAGCGGAGACGTGGCCGAGTGGTCGAAGGCGCTCGCCTGCTAAGCGAGTGGACGGGAAACCGTTCCGAGGGTTCGAATCCCTTCGTCTCCGCCATTGTCTGAAGGTTTTCAATGTTGCTTCACTAACTCTTGGATTAACTCAATACCAAAATTACAGGTAACTGAAATATTGTTAAACCGAATGGGTGGGATAGTCTTCCTATTTTTTTTACCAGAAAACGGTTTGTTCAAAATATTGTTTTGGCTAAGGGGAATGGCCATGCATGAAAATTTTGACGAAACCTTGAAATAGATTATTCAAAAACGGTTTGAACCAGCGAAAATTATTAAGTTGAGTTGCAATGAGGACCTGGATACCAATGGTGGTCCCATTTTCCTTATCAGAATGGTCTTCAAGGCTTAAAAGAACGATTGAATGCGAATAAAACCTTAAGATTACCCCAATATTTGCGTGAATCCATAGACAAGATATTTGTAATGAATTGATTTTCAGGACATTGAATATTTGACACTAGAAATTGGAATTTGGAAGTCCTTTTCCAGTAGTTTCTATCCAAATTATAGCTCTTGCTAAAATTGAAATATCATCTTCTAGTTTTCCTACTGCAGTATTACAAGAACCACAAATCCACCCTCTAATTTCTCCAGTCTCATGATCATGATCCAAATTGATAGATTGGTTATTTGTAACAGTGAAAATTCTCAAACAAATTGGGCATTCAAAAGTATCCCCTAAGGGAGGCTTAGGTTTGCTTCTATAATACTCCTCTAGCTGTTTTTTTGTCGGTTTTTTACCCACACGCTTTTTCCTGCATTCTTTGCATTCGGCTCTTCTATTTCTTACTCCCAATGGAGTTCTTTGATTTTTTTCAAATCCAAAAATACTTAATTCTGCATGACAACCTCTACATTCTTTGGTTGCAATCATGCAGTCCATACAATATTCTTCTCCATCTATGACTTGCTGCTGACGGCATTCATCACATAGCATTTGATATTCTTTCTTCTGCTAACCGACAATAATCCTTAGAAATTTCGCTTCCTATCCATCTTCTATCAGTATGGATAGCCATTTTAGCCGTCGTTCCGCTACCCATAAAAGGATCATAAACTAATTCATTTGGATTGCTCCAAGTGATAATATGGTCATGTGCAAGTTGTTCCGGGAATATTGCAGGGTGTTGAAAAGCAATTTGATCTTTGGTTGAGTGGTTTTTACCAGTCATAAATTCCCAAACATTGGTTCGTCTTCCAAACTTTCCATAACCAGATCTATGCAAGTTGAGCAACCGACCGTTAGCAAGTCGTTTTGTGCCCTTGTCACCCTTACGTGATTCTTTGTTGGGCCGGTCATAAATGAGGTTGATAGTTTTGGGATTCCCCTTTGACAAAACAAACATATATTCAAAAGATTGCCAATAGGTTTTGTTGTTCCCTACAGCCCCTCTGGGTGGTTTTACATAAATCATCGTATCAAAGAGATTGAAACCAACTTCATCTCTAAAGTAAAGAGCATGACGAAAACTTGTCCCTGTTTCATTACCTTTAATAGTTTGGTCTCCAATGACCCAAACTAAGACCCCTCCATCTTTAACTACACGAAACAATTCATGAGCAATATCTTCAAATTGGTAAAAATCGTTACCTGAATATTGTCTCATTTCATCATATGGTGGACTAGTAATCACTAAATCAACAAATCCGTCTCTGATTTGACTCATGGTGTCTAAACAACACTCATTGTAGATTTTTCCAATTTGTATTTCTGTTTGTAGTTCAAACAGTGAATTCATTACTTTCGAGCCTCACGAACCAAACAATTTGTGAAATTCAAATCTGATAGTTAACTGTATATTGCCTATACCTTTAACCATGCTAGTCCTAATGTCAAAGATATCATGATGGCAGGTATTTTGGCAATAAGAAAAATTACAAAAATAACGTTTGAGTTTGTTGGATTTGTTTACTTCTCTGTCCTTATTGGAGAGTAATTTTGCCTACTAAAAGAACTCAATTCCATTGCTCTCTTATATTCCACAAACAACAAACTTGACCTAAAATCAGGGTTTTATTGAGAAGGAAAGAATGGTATTGACCCCTGGTTGAGCACGAAATTTTTGTTAAACAACTGGGTTTCCTGGCATTGAAAAAAGGGTGCCCATCAGCTAAAATACAATACTACCGTAGTCTCGAATGGCTAAGGTCGATGATTTGGCATCCAGGAAACCGGTGCCTGAGCAGTTCTGGACGGGCTTCTTTTGCAAGATTCCAGCTAATGGAGCGTAATATGGCAGGTAGAAAACAGCATTTTATCCCTCAACATTTTCAGAAACCGTTTGCGATAAAAGGATCCAAGGAAAAAATTTGGACATATAGATAAGGCAATCCAAAGCCGGTCCCAACTTCAATATCAGATACGGCTGCCCAGAGAGATTTTTATTCACAACCATCCATGGAGAACATTCCAACTCTCGATGATCTGATCACCCGTTATGAGCAGGTCCTACACCCAAAGGTCGATGAGCTTAGAAGACTGGCAATCGGTGATGACATTCCAGCATCAGAGGTAGCGGAACTAGTGACCCATCTCGCGATGCGCTCGTCATACATGCGAGATATGGTTAAAGATGCGGCGAGCTCAATGGCAGAGGCAATCCAATCGGTCAAGTCTGGTAAAGTCAATGGCCAAAAGATTACCTTTCCGAAGCACTATGTTCCACTAGCTATCGAGAATCAGATCATAGAGGAGTTCGAAAAGCGGAAATTGTTGGAGCTAACTCCCGTCAGTGGCCAAACTGTTGCGAAGCTCTTATACTTTTGTTTACGGGAAGGCGTAGATGAACTCCTAACCGACGCCGCCAGAGGTATTTTCGACTATTTTGTTGAAGAGTTGAAAAGAGAGTCTTCTTCAATTAGCTCCAACGCCCAAACGACCGTCTTGATTGATTCACTTGCCCCGGAAACGAGAGTAATGAGGCTAAGTGAACTGAAGTGGACAGTTGTAGAAGGACCAGACGGAGGTGCTATATTACCGGATTGCACGAGTGTGGTTTTTAACGGTGAGAAATGGACGTCACTTTTTCTGGCCGGTATTGATGAGATTGTGGCTGTTGCTCTTCCACTGACACCAGATCGCATAGCTCTCGGACTGGCAGGAGGTGCTTCTAAGATTGATGTTACCGACTTCAACACCATCGCTGCCGATGCCTCCCACACCTTTTTTCTATCTTCCTCATGCAAACCTGAACTTGAGCAAGCACTTCCGAAGTTAGGGGAAACAGCGAGATTCCAGCTATCAGAGATGATAGTCTCCGCCATGGCGGAGACTGT
>CAZHIL010000418.1:0-7100 GCA_964532985.1 uncultured Albidovulum sp.
CCCCATGATATCTTCCGGTTCACCCAAGCGCCCCAATTTGATTTTTGATTTTATCCATTCAATCTTGTCAGGGTCCTTCAAGGTATCCCTGGTCAATTCGGTCTTGATAAAGGTCGGACAAATCGTATTGATCCGGATGTTCTTTTCTCCCCATTCCATGGCCATGGCCTTGGTCATTCCCTCAATGGCGTGCTTGGAGGCACAATAAACCGTACGATCAAGACCGCCTACCAAACCCATCTGACTGGAAATTTGGATAATTGAACCGCCTCCCAACCGCTCCATTCCCCTGGCCGCTTCAACGGCAACAAAATAGGCACCTCTGGCATTGATATCCATGACCATGTCGTAATCAATTTCCTCAACCTCCAATGAGGATGCATGGCGTGCCATGCCAGCTGAGTTGACAAGAATATCGAATGGTCCGAACTCCTGCAGGAAATTTTTTATTTCCTGTACACTGGAGACATCCAGCTTATACCCGGCAACCTTGAAACCGCGTGCATTCATTTCATCCACAACCTCGGCTATGCGGGCACTATTCCTTGAAGCTATCATGACTTCTGCACCTGCCTCGGCCAAGGCCGTGGAACAAGCCAATCCGATACCCTGACCTCCTCCGATTACAAGAGCCTTGCGGCCCTCCAACCGGAACGAGGGGGTTTTCGGAATTTCCATAACCATTGAGGCTTCTCCCACTCTTCTACACCTGTGAAGGTGGTTTTCCGTAAGGAACATTCAAGCCGCCATATCTACGCAACCTGATATTGGCCTGTTCGGCATGCCCGACAAATCCCTCCAGCAAGCAAAGTCTTGAGCAATACTCTCCAACAAAAGTTGCGGCCTCGTCACTGGTTATCTTCTGATAACTGTGGGTTTTCAGGAATTTGCCTACCCAAAGACCACCAGTATACCTTCCTGCACCTTTTGTGGGTAGTGTATGATTGGTTCCAATTACCTTGTCACCGTTAGCGACATTGGTTCTGGGGCCCAAAAACAAAGCCCCGTAGGAAGTCATATGTTCCAAAAACCAATCATCTCGGTCGGTCATGACCTGAACATGTTCGGAGGCTATTTGATTGGCAATCTGGAGCATTTCCTCATAAGTATCACAAAGGTAAACCTGACCATAATTATGCCAACTTGGAGCTGCCAGGCTGGCGGTTGGCAGGATTTCCAACAAGCGGTCTATTTCCTTAAGTGTCCCTTCGGCTAACTTGCGACTGTTGGTAACCAGAACCGCTGGTGAATTGATCCCGTGTTCGGCCTGACCCAGCAAGTCAGTGGCACAAATTTCTGCATCAACTGTATCATCGGCTATAACCATCGTTTCAGTTGGACCGGCAAACAAATCAATTCCGACAGGACCAAAAATCTGACGCTTGGCTTCAGCGACAAAGGCATTTCCTGGACCAACCACCATATCGACACTGGATACAGTTTCTGTACCAAAGGCCAACATCCCAATGGCTTGGGCACCACCGACTATGTAGATTTCGTGCGCACCGCCAAAATGGATTGCCGCGATAACGGCTGGAATAAGTTCACCCTTGTAAGGTGGGGTTGTTGCCACGATTCGCGGGACTCCTGCAACTGAGGCTGTAACCACCGACATGTGGGCTGAGGCAACCATCGGGTATTTGCCGCCTGGAACATAGCACCCGACAGATTGTACCGGAATGTTCTTGTGTCCAAGGATTACTCCCGGAATTGGTTCGACCTCGATATCTTTCAAGGCATCCTTTTGGGCTTTGGCAAATTCACGTATCTGAGTTTGGGCAAATTTTATGTCATGTATGACCTGATCTGATAACTGATTGATGCAATCCTGGATTTGCTCCTCAGAGAGCCGGAAGGAAGCAGGGGAATAATTGTCCAACTTCTCGGAATATTTCCTGACTGCACTGTCACCACGCGTTTTTATACCATTCAGAACATCCGCAACGATTTCTCTGGTTTTCTGCTCATCCTGATTTTTCTGCTCCTCGGAAATACCATCCTTCAATATTTTTATGCTCAATCTAATTCTCCTCCTGTTTTTGGTGTCGGCGGAATTTTGTTACCATTGTCGAATTCCTCCCAACCTTCTCCTTTGTATATATCCACCCCTAGCTGTTTGAGAACAAACGGGAAATCAACCATGACCCAATTGTCTACAATCTTTTTGTTCTCAACCTTCCAGAAATCCATGTATCTGATTTCTACCTTTTTTCCAGTAGGCTTGACCCCCATGAATTCGCCCGAATGTATAGCCTCCTGACGCCCGAAGGCTGCACCCCATTCTCCCATGAACAATCGGGCCTCATCAACACAGACCTTCTCCGAAAAGGCTGCCTGAAAAGGTTTTTGCCAATTCTCCTGAAATTCACGCAACCCATTCTTGATGCCACAGCCATAATTTCCCATCCATCGGAAATCATCTGCAAAATACTCACCTATATCTTCAATTCGATGATCATTCAATCCATCAACCATCTGTTCGATGACCAACCTGGTCTCTTCAGTCCTGGACAAGTCGGTATCCCTTGTCATGACAGCCTGTTCCGGTCGTTTACCTGACAAGACACCATCCCTCATTCATTCGTATAATCATGATGTCCTGCTATCCCTTGACTGCCCCGGCGGTCAAACCGCTGACTATTTGCCTTTGGAAAACCATAACCAGTAAAAAGAGCGGGGCTGTAATCGATACGGCTGCTGCCACAGCCTCAACCTGATCGGTAGTTGTCGTCTCACGGTTGAAATATCCGGCGATGGCTGGCACCATGGTCTGGTTCTGGGCATCAAGCAAAAGGGAGGTTACCAGAAAGTCATTATAAGCCAGAAGGAAACTGAACAGTCCGGTGGTGATGACACCAGGCCACATGATGGGCATGATGACCCAACGGAATGCCTTAAAATGTGTACACCCGTCAACCCTGGCCGATTCATCGAGTTCCTTTGGTATATTCTGAAAGAAGGACCGCAACATCCAAATGGTGAAGGGCTGGTTTATCGCGACCAAGACCATGATGACAGCCAGCGGCTGCCCGTAAAAGGTGGGGGCTTGTTCCCCAAGTATGGGACGTAGATATTCGGCGGAATTGACAAAGACGGGAAGATAACCCGATACCAGGACCGAATGGGGAAGTGCCCTGAAAATCAGTGCACCGATCAAGATCCAAAAGGCGATGTCAGACCCTGATCGAGCTAACCCATACCCCGCCAGGGTACCGATGGAAAGTGAAATCGTTACAACTCCCAGGGTAACGATTATTGAATTGATAAAATTCCGGTAGAATTCATTTTCGGCCCAAACTGCCAGATAATGTTCCGTGGTGAAGCCGATGATCGGGGTTCCCAGAAAGCCAATTAAGCCGTTGACAAAGGCCAGGATGGGTGGGACTAATACACCGAAAACAAGAATCACAACCAAAGCAACAAACAAGGCCCCGAGCAACCAGCCAATGACGATGAAATTGAAGGGTGAATACTTGCTGACAAACTTAGGGAGATGATAAATTGCGAATCGATAGATAAAGTAGATGATCGACAGGCCGATAATGATATCAAAGACGGACAAACCCTTGCCACTTTCCCGGGTTGAAGGGCCGAATATAACACTTAACGGGTTGGAAGCAAAGGAATCCAGAGGCTCCTTGAAACTCATTACGGCAATCCAGAATATTGGAAAGGCTGCAATTACACACCAAATGGTAACAAAACCTACCGTTGTTACCTTGAGGCCAATTGGCATCTGAAGGGCTTTGGGTACCGACATTACAGAACCCTCGCCCGATGGTCGTTCCATGTCTTTCGCAGGAGCGGGATCAAAATAATGACAATACCGATCATGGTCAACATGGAACTGGCTGAAGCCCTTGATATTGACCTATTACCGGATTCATCGGGTACAAGGAAGTCATAGGTCAACCATTGGAGGGAAATGACATGGGCCTGTGATGAAAATCCGACAATTTCCTCAAATACCCTGTAGCTGTCCATCAAATGGATCAGGGATACAAAAACAATGAGGGGCATGAGGTGGGGTATAACAACATATCGCAACCTTTCGAAACGGCTTGCCCCATCAATTATCGCACTTTCCAGGGTATCGTTATTGACTGTTTGTAGCCCCGCGTAAAACACCACGAAGGCAAAGGGAGCCACATGCCAGACCCGATAAAACAGCATCATCAATTCTATGGTCCATGCCTGGGCAAACATGGCAATGTCCATCTGCAGCCCCCATTCCAGAAGTGCAGTCAAAATTCCATCACCGATAAAAAGCCATCTAATTGAGAGGGCACCTATTACCGGGGTAATGATGAAAGGGAGCAATGATACAAAAATCACCTGACCCCTGATGGATTTGGCAAGGCTGTTGACCGCGACCGCAATGACCAATCCCAAGCCAATGACCAAAGGCAGGGAAATCAGTGTAAACATCAGTGTAAATCTCAGGGCTTTCCAGAAATCGAGTGCCATCAGACCAGACCAGTTTAATTGTTTTACCGCTTCCCAAGCCTGATCTGGTCTAAGAATGTTGCGATAGCTTTCCCACCCGACAAAAATGGTTTTTTCCAAGGCTTTGCCGTCTTCACCCAGAACAGGTCGGGTTTCTGATTCGGTTATACAGGTCTGGGTACCAAAACCAGGAGTACAGGTTTCAATTTCAACGGTTTCAAAAATGGACTGAGTGTTATAGAAACTTTGTAAGAATACATTGACCAGGGGAATCGCAATAAAAACCAGCATTAGCAACAGTGATGGACCTGCAAACGCTACAAAAACCCTGAATTTCACCCAAAGGATTCCTTGTTTTTATAAATAGCCGAGGGTGGATAACCACCCCCGGTAAAGTTCTGATTATTGGATCAATCCAGCTTCCTTGGCACCGACCAGATATTCATTCTCAATGTCTGCCAGAGTTGTGGCAGCATCCTTTTCGCCGGTAATATAGGCTGCAAGCCCATTCCCAAGAGCATTGAAAATGATACCAAACTCGGTACTTGCAGGATATGGCGCAGCACCATTGGCAGCTGTTGCAAAGGCGCCTTCAGCACTCTTGCCCGGAACAAAACCATCAATGATCCAAATGGCATCATCATTGTTTGCCTGAACCATTTCTGTGTCCATTCCTTCCATAATCAACTGGAAGGCAGCTTCTGCTTCTTCATCAGAGATATTGGAAGCAATTACAGTACCATCCCACCAGAGGGTTGATGCCGGACGAGCTGATCCCATGGGCGCGGAAGCCATCGTGACCAAACCTACAACCTGGCTTTCTGCCTCATCATCCATGGCAGCTGCCCTACTAGCCCACAAATTGGCCATGGCTATCTTGCCTTGCTGGAATTGCTGTTGAACATAGGTTGAATCCGAAACAAGAATTTCCGGATCCATGTATTCCTTTAAACGACCCATGGTCTCGAGAACATATATTCCGGTTTCATTGTTGATCGATGGTGACAAATCATCATTGATGAGGGATTGACCCTCTCCAAGAAATAGATTGACAAAATCCAAGGCAATGTTGAAGCCTGTTTTCCAGGTAGCTCCAAGAGGATAATCGACAACACCTGCATCGGCAATCTTGGCAGCAGCAGCCAAAACCTCTTCATAGTTTGTAGGTTCGGCAATACCCAGGTCATCAAGGATGTCCTGACGATACATCAGGTGCTGGGCATTGACCATCATGGCAATTGCCACAACCTGACCATTTTGCCTAATAAGCTGATTCTCGGACAGTTGACTGCCATGTTGGGCAACAAGATCATCCAACGGACGAACCAGATTGTTGTTGACCAGTGGGACAAGGGTCGAATTCGATACCCCGCCAATGTGATAAAGCGAGGGGTTGGCGGCAAAGGCCTCAACCTGCTTGTCTCTGAACTCCTGATCCAGCTCGGCCTGGAAATTGCCGCATTCAGCCATGGCATCGGTTACGGATTTCCATGCCTGGAAACCAGCTGATAGCGATTTGATTTCTACTTGGTTGTCATACGCACAAGCTGCCCATAGGGAACCGGGTAGCAATAGTGCTGCAACAACTGCGGTGCAAAACTTCTTCATGCTTTTTCTCCTTTTCTACCACAAGACACTATCTAGCAAGATACTATATTGTGGAAATAATAATGACCCTAGGGTCGTTTGGGATACCGATCACTAGTTGATCGTTATGACATTACCCGATGCCCTTTCAAACACCTGGCAAATTGGTGCAGGTACGGAAATTGAAACATTTTCTCCAATTTCAGCCCTGTAATCTTTCCTTGCCTTGACTGAAATAAGCGTATTGGCCACCTTGACAGTCAGCATGGTAGCATCCCCCAGTAATTCAATGGTATAAATGGGAGCATTGATTTCGCCTTCCTCCTCCACGAGATCAGCATCTTCGGCACGGAAACCAAGAGTAACCTCGCCATCCGAATATGGCAGGTCCGTAATTTTTATTCCCTCGGCTTCAAAGACCTTGTTACTTATAACCCCATCAACAAGGTTCATGGCAGGTGAACCAATAAATCCTGCTACAAACGTGTTGGCGGGATAATCATAAATTTCCTCCGGTGTTCCAACCTGTTGCACGATTCCCCTGTTCATGACAACAACCCTGTCAGCCAAGGTCATTGCCTCAATCTGGTCGTGAGTTACGTAAACCGTGGTTACCTGCAACTCGTGACTCAGGTTCTTGATCTGGGCTCTGGTCGAAACCCTCAGTTTGGCATCCAGATTGGAAAGCGGTTCATCCATCAGAAAAACATTCGGTTCCCTGACAATTGCCCGTGCCAACGCAACCCTTTGTCTTTGACCACCTGACAATTCTGCTGGTTTGCGATGAAGGAAATCCATCAATTCGACCATTTGAGCTGCCCTATTGACCCTTTCATCGTGGGTGGCTGGATCAATTTTCCTGACTTTCAAGGGGAATCTGATATTCTCAAACACATTCATGTTGGGGTAAAGGCCATAGGACTGGAAAACCATTGCCACATCCCGATCCTTGGGATCAAGATCATTGACTACCGTACCGTCGATTACAACTTCTCCCTCGCTTACCTCCTCTAGACCGGCAATCATTCTCATGGTTGTGGTCTTGCCACAACCCGAGGGACCGAGAA
>CAZHIL010000419.1:0-4889 GCA_964532985.1 uncultured Albidovulum sp.
GGTAAAATCCTGCGTGGTACAATGGTCAAAATTGCCAATGGAGAATCCTACAACATGCCCGCTACGATAGATGATCCGGTTATATTGGATGAAATAACCGAGAAACTGGCAACCATCGGGTATCCCAAAACCACTACTGAATAACGGAGAGTCGAGTGGAAGATAATCTGACCATAGTAAACCATCCCCTTATCCAGCATAAACTTACCTTGATGAGGATGAAAGAAACGTCCTCGTCGGAATTCAGAAGATTGCTAAGGGAAGTTTCGATGCTGTTGGCGTATGAAATTACCCGGGACCTTCCAGTTGGTACAAAATTGATTGAAACTCCCTTGATGCCCATGGTTGCCCCAACGCTGATGGGCAAGAAACTCGCTCTGGTTTCTATCCTCAGAGCAGGCAATGGACTTTTGGAAGGTGTCCTGGAATTAATTCCATCTGCCAGGGTAGGTTATATCGGTTTATACCGCAATGAAGAAACACTGAAGCCTGTCGAATATTATTTCAAGGTGCCCTTGGACCTGGATCAAAGGTTGGTCATACTCCTTGATCCCATGCTGGCAACGGGACACTCGGCAGCAGCAGCTGTTGCAAGGTTAAAAGATGAAGGTGCCAAAAACATACGGTATGTATGCCTGGTTGCTGCACCGGAAGGTGTCAAGGTTATGAAAGAGCTGCATCCGGATGTTCAGGTTATCACCGCAGCACTTGACGCCAAACTCAATGAGGTGGGTTATATCCTTCCGGGATTAGGTGATGCGGGTGACAGATTATATGGCACAACCTGAGATTACGATAACACTATTGGTTTGAATTTTGGGTTTTGACCTTCTCTCCATAGACCCAAACATCCTTGATGGCTTTTTCGTTTCCCATCATGATTGTGGGAAAGAGGGCATCCCAGATATTGTCAGAGCATTTTGCCCTCTGCGAAATTACCTCGGTAGAGTATAAATCCAGAGCAATAATGTCTGCTTCCATGCCAATTTGAAGATTCCCTACGGCATTCTCCAAATGAAGTGATTTGGCATTTCCAACCGTTGCCAACCAGTATAGCTGGGAAGGATGCAGCGAATATCCGCAAAGTTGACTAATTTCATAAGCTGAGGCCATTACACGAAACATGGAGAATGATGAACCACCTCCGGTGTCTGTTGCAAGACCTGTATGGAAACCTGCATTTTTTCTTTCCCATAACCTGAACAAACCAGAACCGATAAACAGGTTTGATGTCGGACAGTGTATCAACCTCCCATCAGCCTCCCTTATTCTGTCAAGTTCACTTTCAGACAAGTGAATGCAATGGCCATACAACCCTCGCTCACCAAGCAGATTGAATTGTTCGTAGACTTCCAGATAATCCTTGCAGTCAGGAAAAAGTTCACCAACCCAGGAAATCTCTTCCAATTGTTCCGAGAGATGTGTCTGCATCAGGCAATCGGGATATTCCTTCCACAAGGAACCCAACGCTTCCAATTGCTCAGCTGTCGAGGTAGGAGCAAATCTCGGTGAAATTGCATAGGACAAGCGGCCCTTCTCGTGCCACCTTGCAATCAATTCCTTGGAATCATCATAAGCTGAACTTGGTGTGTCAAGCAGTCCCAGAGGAGCATTTCGATCCATGCATGTTTTGCCAGCAATGATTCTCATACCTCTCTGTTCAGCACTTTCGAATATGGCTTCAACACTTTCTGGATGTATAGTGCAGAAAGAACTTGCTGAAGTAACACCATTTTGCAAAAGGGTGTCCAGGTAAAACCCTGCGGTTTGATTGGCATATTCCCTGTCCCAGAATTTTTCCTCTTCCGGAAAGGTATAGGTGTTCAGCCATTCTATCAATCTGGCTCCCCAACTGGCTATGATTCTAGTTTGTGGGTAATGGGCGTGGGTATCGATCAGTCCAGCAGTAAGGAGGTAATCTTTGTAATCAAAGGTTGGGACATCGGGATATTTCGACAATAAATCTGAACGATTGCCCAAATCGGCAATAAGCCCATCGACAATGTATAATCCGCCATCGGAATTATAATCTGTGGCATTGTCAAATGATTCCTCAAAGGGGTCCGCCTTAAAGCCAAGGGTTTGGCCAAGTAATATTTTTTTCTCGCTCATTTCGAAATTTCATATTTATTTTTCAGTTTGGTACAATATCATAAGCAAGTAATTTGATGCCCCAAGTAATATCGTACAAAAGTACAAGCCTTAATACCAGATTGTAAGTTAATCAAATCACTGAATAGGTGATGGAGGGAAGCATGGTAGAAAATATTTCTAGTACGGAAACTTCATATGAGTTGAACCCAAATCTGGTTGAATCTGTTCTTTCCGCCATTGAAACCCAAGACAGGGCACTTCTGAAACAGCTGTTCGAGGATATCCATGAAGCAGATATTGCCGATTTGCTTGAACAATTTGATGCCGACACTAGGGAAGGGCTGATAACACTTTGGGGTCCAGATTTTGATTTGGAAGTTCTCTCCGAGATAGAAGAAAAAATCAGGGACGAAATCGTATCACTGCTCCATCCGAATCAAATCGCAAGTTCGGTTGGTGATCTCGAATCGGATGACATCGTTGATATTGTTGAAGATCTAGAAACCAAGCAACAGGATATATTCCTAGGTGCCTTAGATGAAACCGAGCTTGCTGCTGTGCAGATGTCACTCAATTACCCTGAGGATACTGCCGGGCGATTGATGCAAAGAAAATTAGTCATACTTCCCGAGGGCTGGAATGTTGGTCAAGCTATTGACAAAATAAGAAGTTCGGAGAATTTACCCGAGGAATTTTATCATATCCTAGTGGTTTCGCCTAAGATAGAGCCCTTGTATCAGGTTTCATTGGGACGATTGATGTCTTCCCATCGTAATGTTGACCTAGCTTCGATCGCCGATGAAGATTTCAGGACTTTCCCCGTACTGGAGGATCAACATGACGTGGCTTATGCATTCAACCAATACCATCTGATTTCTGCTCCGGTTGTCGATGAAAACGGCCGGGTTGTAGGAGTCATCACAATAGATGATGCTATGGGTGTCCTTGATGAAGAGGCTGAAGAGGATTTAATGAGGCTCGGTGGCGTAGGTGATGAAAGTCTTACCGACAGGGTATTTGGCATTACCAGACAAAGGTTGCCCTGGTTGTTGATCAATCTGGTAACGGCAATACTGGCCTCAATGGTTATTGCTCAATTCACTGAAACAATAGAAGCCATTGTTGCACTAGCTGTTCTGATGCCGATCGTTGCCTCAATGGGGGGTAATGCGGGGACACAATCTCTGACAGTTGCCGTAAGGGCTCTGGCAACCAAGGACTTGACTGGCTTGAATTCCTTCAGGGTCATAAGAAGAGAGTTTTGGGTAGGTTTGATAAACGGCATCATGTTTGCATTGATTGTCGGTGGGGTTGGATATTTCTGGTTTGGTGATACAATTCTTGGTATCGTTCTGGGTCTGGCCATGGTCGTGAATATGGTGGTTGCAGGTCTTTCCGGAATATTGATCCCACTGGCCCTGGAAAAAGTCGATATTGACCCGGCTGTTGCCTCCAGTGTTTTTGTAACGACAGTAACGGATGTAATCGGCTTTTTTGCCTTTCTTGGACTGGCTGCAGCAGTTCTTTTGTAATGATTTGAAAACCTACGAATTTCGTTGGGCGTTGAGTAAATCCATCACTTCACCAGCTGCATCGGTAATCTTGGTTCCGGGACCAAATACAGCCTTGACACCAGCATCAAAGAGGAATTGGTGATCCTGTTTGGGGATTACACCTCCACAAATCACAATTTTATCACCTGCTCCTTCCCGTTTCAAATGTTCGATAAGCTTGGGTGCAAGTGTGGTGTGACCGGCTGCTTGTGAACTCACACCGATAACATGAACATCATTATCGATGGCATCCCTGGCAGCTTCTTCGGGAGTTTGAAAGAGCGGTCCAATATCCACGTCAAAACCAAGATCGGCAAAAGCCGTTGCTATGACCCTGGCCCCCCTGTCATGTCCATCCTGTCCCATTTTTGTTACCAATATACGTGGTCTTCGCCCCTCCAACTTGGCAAAATCATTAACCAAATTCTGGACATTTCTGAATTCCTCATCCTCCTTCAGGGCATTTCCATAGACACCGGTAAGGGTATTGGGATTGGCAAAATGTCTTCCGTATATGTCCTCAAGGGCCAATGATATTTCTCCAACAGTGGCTCTCTCCCTGGAAGCTTCAATTGCAGCCGCAAGTATATTGTCATCTCCCGTTGCGGCCCCTTTCAGTTTCAGAAGAGCCCGTTGGCATTTCTCCTCATTTCTTGAAGCCTTTATTTTTGTCAGTTTGGCAACCTGTTCTTCCCTAACCTTTTGGTTTTCAATCATCCTGATGTCCATCTCCTCTTCTTCCCGAGGTTGATATTTGTTGACACCAACGATGACTTCCTCTCCCGTATCTATCATGGCTTGGCGACGGGCTGCGGTCTCTTCAATCCTGAGCTTTGGCAGGCCGGAATTAATGGCCTTGACCATGCCACCCATTTCATCCACTTCTTCAAGCAGGGACCATGCTTTTTCAATTATTTCATTGGTCAGTGTTTCCACGTAGTAGGATCCGGCAAGGGGATCAACCGTATCCGTGATTCCCATTTCCTCCTGGAGAATCAACTGGGTATTGCGGGCAATTCTGGCTGAAAATTCCGTAGGCAGGGCGATCGCTTCATCAAGGGCATTTGTATGAAGGGACTGTGTTCCACCCAATACGGCAGCCAAGGCTTCATAGGAGGTTCTGATGACATTGTTATAGGGGTCCTGGGCCTGTAGGCTGACGCCACTTGTTTGGCAATGGGTACGCAACATCTTGGAGCGGGGATTCTGGGGATTGAAGTCCGACATGATCCTGTGCCAGAG
>CAZHIL010000420.1:0-3401 GCA_964532985.1 uncultured Albidovulum sp.
GTTGTTTCCGATAAAAAGTCGGAAAGCCCACCGGGAAAATGAAAAACTGCCTTGGGTGGAATCTCCTGCGTTTCATAATTGCAAACCCAGGTGATTTTGACCCCAGAGAAAAGGAATGCCTTGGCCCGTACCAACTTGAATATGATGCCAGGTTTCAATTTGATCTTGTTACCAAAGATTTCCTTGTCAGGCAAAAACCTCACGGAAGTTCCCCGCCGATTGTAAATCTTGCCGGTATGGGTTAGTTCATTCGTGGGTATGCCTCTGGAAAAACCCTGAGTGTATAATTCCTGATTACGAGCTACTTCCACTTCCATAAATTCGGAAAGGGCATTTACAACGGAAATACCAACCCCATGGAGACCACCGGAAGTGGTATAAATCTTGTTGGAGAATTTACCACCAGCATGAAGAGTGGTAAGAATTACTTCCAGGGCCGACTTGTCCGGGAATTTTGGATGGGGATCAATGGGAATACCCCGGCCGTTGTCCCTGACAGTCAAACTGCAATCCTCGTGAAATTCAATATCAATTCTGTCGGCAAAGCCGGCGACGGCTTCGTCCATTGCGTTATCTATAATTTCTGCGGCCAAGTGATGAAGCGATTTCTCATCAGTGCCACCAATATACATCCCGGGATGACGTCGTACAGGAGTTAAACCCTCAAGGACTTCTATATCTTCAGCACTATAAGAATTATCTTCAAACTGGTCTTGTGAAAATAAATCCATTTTTCTGCTCAATATGTCTGCTTCCCACTATATATAGTAAAAAATGCATACTTAATGCAATATATTGTGGATTGTTCATTAAATTTTGTTGTGGATAACCCTGAAAATCCAAATTTTTACAACTTGTTATTCTCACGGCGTCAATTATTGTTCCTACAACAATATATATTGGACATTCTCCTTCTGATTTCAAACAAAAGAGATTCTGATTTTTAAACCACTAGCCTGGTTTAATTCATGTCTCAGGGAAAACTCAAAGCTCCAGAAATTGAATCATGCTTGTACAGAAACTACTTTCCAGCAAAAGAATTGAAGCCTATCGGGCTACCTTGGCATTGGCGATTCCCCTTATCGGGAGTAACATTGCACATTCAGTCAAACATTTGACCGATACCATCATGCTTGGACGGTATAGTGTTGATGCCCTTGCAGCAGGAGTACTGGGAGCAACCATTTTTGTTTTCCTGATGATAACCGGATCAGGCTTTTCGGTAGCTGTAATCTCGCTGGCTTCAAATTCAGAGGGTAGTCACAAATCATGGATGGTAAGACGTTACATTCGCATGGGATGCTGGATTACCATTCTCTACTGTTTAGTCATGTTGATACCCATGTGGTTTTCCCAACCCATATTTCTGCTGATGGGACAAGATCCGGCAATATCCGAATTGGCCGCCGATTATCTTCTTTATGCCATGTGGGGACTTTTTCCGGCTCTGATCCTGATGGTGTTCAAGGCTTTTTTTCTGGCCCTGGTTAGACCGAAGATAATTTTCGTTTCAACTCTGCTTGGTGCACTGTTCAACATTTTTGCCAACTATCTGTTGATTTTCGGAAATTTCGGCTTTCCAGAGTTGGGTGTAAGAGGTGCTGCAATAGCTTCAACTGTCTCCCATTCACTGGCCTTGCTGATCATGCTTGCTTTTCTGATTAGGGTAAGGGATTTCCTGCCCTATAAGTTGTTTTCGAATTTCCTTTCCTTTCACTCTTTGAGTTTCAGGGAAATTTTCAATCTGGGATGGCCCATTTGTGCAGCTATGATTGCCGAGGCATCCTTTTTTTCAGGGGCTGCCATCATGATGGGATGGATCAATACTGCTTCACTTGCTGCCCATGGCATCGTGATTGAGATTTGTGCCATGGTATTCATGATTTATTACGGCCTGTCCTATGCCGGAACAACCCAAATCAGCAGTGCCCTGGGGAGGAATGATCCGATAGAAATAAAAACCATTGCGAATGCAATTCTCGAGCTGAATCTGATGGCTGCCTGTGTTGTCATAACCATATTTCTTCTATTCCCCGAAGCACTTATTTCCGTCTTCCTGAAGGAGGACACACCTGAAACCAGAGATGTTCTGGGCATTGGAATAAAAATCCTGCTGTTTGCCGCCTTTTTTCAGTTGTTTGATGCCTTTCAGGCTGTACTGCTTGGTTTCTTGAGGGGATTGAAGGACACTCTGATTCCCATGATCATAGCTGCAATAAGCTACTGGGTAGTGGGTATACCAACGAGTTATTTTCTGGCCTTTAATGTTGGGCTCGAAGGGGAGGGAGTATATGGTGGCTTTATTATCGGTCTGGGCTTTGCCTCAATTCTGTTTTACTTCAGATTTCGAAGAAAACTGTCCAAACTGGATTCATGAGATGGTTCGAAACTGGTATAGGGGGAAGAATGTGGTGGAATTTCAAATTCCACCACTAAGGAGGTTAGTTATCCAGCATAGTACATTTGGTACTCAACAGGATGAGGTGTATGTTCAAAATTGTAAACCTCTTCCCATTTCAGTTCACTGTAACCTTCGATCTGGTCCTTGGTGAACACATCTCCGGCCAGAAGATAATCCATGTCCTCGTTCAATGAATCCAGTGCTTCACGCAAGGAGGAACAAACCGTTGGTATACCCTGTAACTCTTCGGGTGGAAGGTCATACAGGTTCTTGTCCATGGCCTCACCTGGATTGGTCCTATTAAGGATTCCGTCAACCCCGGCCATCATGAGTGCTGCAAAGCAGAGATAGGGATTGGCCATGGGATCAGGAAAGCGGGCTTCAACCCTCTTTGCCTTGGGATTTTCAGTCCATGGAATTCGTATACAACCGGAACGGTTGCGGGCTGAATATGCTCTGAGCACTGGAGCTTCAAAACCCGGAATCAACCTTTTATAGGAATTGGTTGTGGGATTGGTAAAGGCATTCAGGGATTTTGCATGCTTCAACAAACCTCCAATGAACCACAGACCTTCGTCACTGAGGTCAGCATATCTGTCTCCCGAGAACAAGGGATTGCCCTCCTTCCAAATAGACATGTTGACATGCATGCCTGTACCATTATCCCCGGCGATTGGCTTGGGCATAAAGGTTGCTGAACGTCCATAGAAATCAGCGACATTCTGAACAACATATTTGTACTTTTGAAGTTGATCACCCTGATCGGTCAGAGAAGAAAAGATCAATCCGAGTTCATGTTGGCTTGCAGCCACTTCGTGGTGATGCTTGTCGACATTCATGCCAATGCTTTTCATGGTTGAAAGCATTTCCGAGCGAATATTCTGGGCTGAATCTGTCGGGTTTACAGGAAAGTACCCACCCTTGACGACCGGTCGAAAGCCGGTATTGCCCGTTGGATATTTGGTGTCACTGTTCCAAGGGGCATCCACTGCATCCACCT
>CAZHIL010000421.1:0-6798 GCA_964532985.1 uncultured Albidovulum sp.
GCGGGACAGACCGGAAGGATCAAATCAATTGGACATCGTTCCTGGGCCAGGGTCCAATAGGAAAAGGGTATCGGGTATCGGAAAACCAATTGATATGAATTGGCCTATAGGTTATTAATTAGTTGCTTTGGTATTAGTTCATGGGCATGAGCTTTCTGGGCAGCTTCCTCCACCTCAGTATCATCAGGATGTTCACTCATGCGTGCGATATTTTCTGCTATTGTCCCCGGGAAAAGTGTCACATTCTGAGGTAGATAACCAATAAGCTGTCCCAGTGTCACACTGTCATATTGTTCGATAGTTGCACCACCAAAACGAATTTCACCAAGCGTGGTGGGCCACAGTCCAGTGATGGCCCGTGCCAATGTTGATTTTCCTGAACCTGAATTTCCAATGATTCCAAGTGCTTCACCTGGCTTAACCTCTATTGAGATTTGCTGAAGCGTTGCCGCAGTACCGCCTGGTGGGGTTACAGTTACCCCTATGACAGACAAATGTGCCTTGGGACGGGTAAGCCCATGTTTTTCGACTGGGGGTGGAATCTCAGATAGCAACTCCGATAGAAATCTCCAGCTTCCAACACCACGCTGTATTTGTGTCCATCCTCCCAAAGTTTGCTCAATCGGCTGTAAGGCACGACCAAGCAAAATCGATCCTGCAATGATTGCACCACCGGTCAACTCACCCTTCAGGACAAAATATGCACCATAGGCCAGCATTGCTGATTGCAAGTACAGACGAAAGGACTTGGACATCGATGAAAATACACCGCCGAGATCACTGGATTTCATCAGCTGGTCTAGGGCTTTACGTCTTAGCAATAAAAACCGACTGGATACATCCGGCAACATGCCCTGTGAGAGGATCAACTCGCTCGATTTTTGTGAATGTGTGCTGAAGCTATGTGCCTGGGTGGATATACTTGCAGCTTCACGGGTTTTGCGTCGTGTACTCCATTGGTTCAACAATGTAACAACAAGCAAGACACTACCCCCAGCAAGGCCTAACCAGCCAAGCATTGGATGAAAAATGAAAATCGCCGCAAAAAAGATAGGTGACCATGGAATGTCACAAAGGGCGAGAATAACCGGGGAAGAAAAGAGAACTTGCAGGTTCTCCAAATCGCGCAATTCGTTACCTACAGGTTTGCGTGGATTAGCATTCATGGATTTTGAAATCACGGCGCTGAATACACGTGCATCCAATGTTTCCTGCAGCCGTGCACCAAATCGGGCCATTAGCCTTCCTCTAGCATAGTCGAGAAAGATCATAAGCGCATAAAGCCCACCTACTAGCATAAATAGAGCGACCAGAGTTTCTTTGGATCCAGAGCCCAAAACCCTATCATAAATCTGGAGCATGAATAGCGGACCTGTGAGCATCAACAGGTTCACAAAAATGCTGAACCCAAAAACTGCACCCAAAAAATGTAGGCTGGTATTCCACGCATCGCGAAGCTCTTTGCTGCCTGTGTTTTGGTGCCTCTTTACCATAGTACATCAGCACCCTTGCTCATGATCGACTCTGTAAAAGATCGGCTTTTTCAGAAACAATTCTTCAAAAAACACCAAGCGGTTTGACATGATATCACGAGCACGCTTTTCAACACTATCTGGCAGCCGGCCGGGATGGACAAGCATTGCCCATGCGAATAGTGCTGATTCTGCTAAATCTTCTTTTTTTGGAAGATTAGCCGCATAGTCTGTGATGAACATACTGTCTGCACTCTGTGCATTGTGCCATTTTCTTGAGCGTAGATATTTGGCATCAAGTGTGGCATGAACACTTTCATGAAACACCGTTTCTTCCAAATCGTGGTTGTGAATACGTGTACGGATGTTGTCTGAATAAAGAACGAAGAAATGTCCTTCGGCCTCACCAAAGGCCGTTTCATCCCCCTCGTGTATCACAACATGATCTAGTTTGGAACGCATGATCGTAGGGAGCTTTCCTACCGCTTGTGCCACTGGTTCTACTGATTTCATCGCTGTGGCTTGTGAGTCAAAATCAGAATGTGCCCAAAGACCGACTGAAGTGCCATCCTTGTAATTGGCTACAAAAACAAAAGTTCCATTGTCAAAAAGCCTGTCATGCCGTTTGTCCGGCATTTCGGCGCGCTCTGTACCGATATAGACAAGACAGGAAAACACGCTTTTATCAGATGTACGTATGAATTCCAAATCGTTGGACACTATCGAATTCGGGAAAAGAGGTTTACTAATTGCAGTAACAGATTGAAAAAATAGAAAACAAACCAACAGTGAACAAAATCTCATCTTTATTTAACCTTCATGTATTCAAAACCATAGATATCGGCAATAATATTGTTCATAATCTCTATAGTTTCCAAAGATAGACCAACTGAAAAATTCAAGAGCTATAGCTCTAAATTTATTGGGTACTCAATCTAATAGTCCAGAACTGTCAGAACCAATCCATCCAGTTCATCAGTAACCCTGATCTGGCATGACAAACGGCTGTTTTGTGTTCTCTCGGCCTCAGTAAAATCCAACATGTCATCCTCAATATCGTTTGGATCACCAACCAAATCATAACCTTCATCCGAAACAACAACATGGCAGGTGGCACAAGCCATGTTACCTCCACATTCACCTATGACCCTCGGTACATTATTGCTAACAGCTGCCTCCATAAGGGTAATACCTGTTTTTACCTCTGCTGTTATTTCCTCGGTTGGAGATACCTTCCATGTGATTTTGGGCATTTCTGCAAATTCCTATATATAAAAGATATAAAAATCCCGGAGTTCTTCCCCCTCGAGATTTTTGGTTTTCTTGAACTCTTTTTCCTTCATGAACAATAGGTTATCCACAATCAGTCTACCTACTACTTCACCAAGCTCCCGGTCATTTTCCAAATCCTTCATTGCCCGTCTCAAATCCGGGGCAACCCTGATTTTTGCGTCTGTGTGATCAAAACAATCACCTGTTTCTGCAGGTTGTAACTCGTATCCATTTTCATAACCGAGTCGGGACGCTTGCAGAACTGCCGCCACCGCGATGTACGGATTGGCCGCAAAATCAGCCATGCGGTGTTCAATACGGGCTTTCTCTCCCCCTTCCATGGAAATCCTGGCTGTAACACCCCGGTGATCACCTCCCCAGTTCTGCCAATAGCCCGACAAACATCCCTGTTGCAACCGGGCATATGAGTTGGCCGTGGGTGCAAGTATTCCTGCCAAACCCTGATGATGGTGCATCAATCCAGCCAGACATCCCCTGCCAAGCTCGTTTAAGTTGTCGGGTCCACCTATCTCACCGTTTGAAAGGGCATTTTTACCGTCCTTGTCAGTAAAGGAAAAATTGATATGCATACCTGACCCACCGGCAGAGGGGATAGGTTTTGGCATAAAGGTAAGCAATACTCCATATTCCAGGGCGATTTCCCTAGCCATAAGGCGAAACAGAAACATGTCGTCAATGGCTTTCAGGGCTTCGTCATACCTCAGGGTGAATTCAAATTGGGGGGAATCGTATTCGGCAGTGATCATTTCGAGGTGAAAGCCCATTTCATGGGACTTTTCCCATATGGCATTGGTAAATCGAAGTGGATCGGTAAATGCTCCGGTACCATAAACGACTGCTCCCGGGGTTCCGTAGGGAGTTAATTCACCATCCGAACTTTGGGTGAAAGCAAAGGCTTCCATTTCAATACCGACCTTGGGATGGAGACCATGTTTTTTCCAATCTTCAATGGCCCGTTTCAAGGCCGCCCGGCCACATAATTCAAGAGGCTCTCCATGGTGATCATATAGTTCACCGATAACTACCTTGGTCTTCTTTTCCCAACAGTCCCGGATATTCTTTCCCAAATATCTGGCCTCCATGTCAGGAAGGCCCTCCATCATCATTGCACCGGGCGCGTCCAAAAGGTCCTTGTCATAATGAACTCCAAAGGTACTTCGGCAGAATCTGGAACAGCCATCTTGGTCACCCTTGTATTGCAGGTATTTCCCTCTGGGAATGCTTAAATTGTCACAAAACAACAATCTCAAACGAACATCTGACAAATTAATTCACCTCTTCAAATTTGGAGCAAATTTACTGAATTATTTAAACTTTCCAATAATCAATTAATTTTTCCTGGGGTTCAACTAAATCAAGTCGATCCTGACGGGAAGGGTTTTGATGCCACCGATAAAATTTGACCGAAGAAATCTGATCGGGCCATTCAAATCCACACGGGATACTCGTTTGCAAAATTCCTGCATAAGGATTTTGACCTCCAGACGAGCCAGCCAGATTCCCAGGCACAAGTGGGGTCCTCCCTGCCCGAATGCCATGTGCCTGTTAGGAGACCTGTATAGATTGACCCTGAATGGGTCATCAAAAATCGTTTCATCCCTGTTGCCTGAAATAAACCAATAAAGAACCTTGTCACCCTTTCTTATGTTTTTTCCGTGCATTTCAAAATCCTCGGTGGCTGTTCGTCTGAAATACATTGTTGGAGAGGCCCACCTGATGATCTCGTCAGGTGCCGTTTCCCAGATACCATCCTTGTCCTCCCGCAATTGCTGCAGCAATTCGGGTTGTTGACTGAAGGCATGTATGGCAGCAGCAATTGAATATCTGGTGGTGTCATTCCCGGCTGCGACAAGCAGGCAGAAAAAATTCCTGAATTCGTTTTCCGTAATTACAGTCCCGTCCTTGGCTGGTCTGAGAATCATGTGGAGTATGCCCTCGGTATCTCCCGCCTTTTCCTTGGCATGCATCAAATCCTTGGCGTAATGATAAAGTTCCATTCCTGCTGGTGAGTTAAAGGGCATCATCCGAAATTCATCAGTGTCCATTTTGTCCAAAAGGTGGCTGGTGAAATCGGGATCAGTATTGGCAATCAACTCATCCCCTTTTGAAACCAGCCATTCCAGATCGCTTTCCGGCAAACCTATGATTCGACCTAACATCCTCATTGGCAATTGCCGGGCGATTTCCTTGGTGGCATCGAATTCCTGCAAAGGCAGGACTTTGTCCAGAATATCCTTGCAAATGTCCCTGATCTGGTCCTCATACTGATTCATCACGGTTCTGGTAAAGGCACCTGCAACCTTGATGCGTGTCTTGGTATGTTCGGGAGGGTCTGTTTCCTGGAATGTCCTTCTGGCCAAATATTCCTCATAGGATTGATCCTCCATGCGAATTCCACGTGCCGAAGATAGCAATTTATAATTGCCATTTAGTTTCCAGATATCCTCATAGCGGGTTACATTCCAGAATCCCTTACCCTTGTCCCATTCGGTCCAGTTTATCGGATCCTCTCTCCTCATTCTGGCAAAGGTATTGTGTGGTGGACCATCGACAAAGCTGTCATAATCCGATAGGTCAGCCTGATCGTTATCCGATGGCACCCAAACCGTCATTTGATCCACTCGTACTGACAATTGAAAGTTTCTGACATGATTGAACCCAAAATGATCAAACCCTTTTTCCTACCATCATTCAAAATGACATTCCACTGTACCGAAGGGGCCAAAATCGGCAAAGAAATCACTTCCGGAAGGTGCCTCAATAGGACGAATGAAACTCCCCGCCATGATAATGTCCCCTTTCCTGATAAACTTGTCATATTCAGCCAATCTCCTGGCAAGCCATAGAACGCTAGTTATGGGGTCGTCAAGGATACCGGCACCCAATCCTGTTTCTTCCACAGTACCATTACGCTTGATTATTCCTCCAATCCACCTTGGGTCGATATCCTCAAGACAAAAACGGTTATCGGCCAGAACGATGCCTGCATTGGCGGCATTATCAGCGATAGTATCACAGACATTCCTGTAGGTTCTGGTTTCAGGGTTATATCGTACAACCCTTGTTTCCAGAATTTCCAGGGCGGGGACAATATGTTCGGTTGCCGCAACTATTCCATCCCTGTTCAAATCTGAGTGGGCTAGATCTCTGCCCATTATGAAAGCGATCTCGGCTTCTATCCTGGGTTCAAAAAAAGTGCCGTGTGGAATTCTTGAACCATTGGAGTAATACATGTCATCAAAGATGACTCCACTATCAGGTGTTTCAATTTTCAAGGCCATTTGCATGGCTCTTGAGGTCAGTCCAATTTTCCAGCCAATCTGTTTTCTGCCATCCTTCAATTTCAGATCAACCAAGGCATCCTGGATGGCATAGGATTCATCAAGGGTTAAACCCGGATGCCTGTTGGAAAGCAGATCAATCTGCCTTTTGGTCTTTTCGGCTTCATACAGATCAGAGGCCGCCTTTTCGATTTGTGTGCTGGTCAGCATTGTTCTTTCATTATTCGATTTTTCAAGCAACCCAGACCATCGGCCTCTATTTCGAGCAGATCACCTTCCTTGAGGAATAAGGGGGGATTACGGAAACTGCCATTTCCTGTAGGCGTCCCGGTCAAGATTACATCTCCTGGTTCAAGCGTGGTGAAGGTTGTGATATACTCGATTATTCTGGCGAAGGTAAAAATCATTCTACCAGTTCTATCCTGCTGCATGACTTCACCATTCAGTCTGGATTCCAGGCTAATGTCCGCAAGCTGTTCCCGTTTGGTATAACGCACAAACCATGGTCCCATCGAACCAGATTTTTCAAAATTCTTGCCCTGTGTCACATTGAACTTGCCATGTCGCATCCAATCACGGATCGATCCTTCATTGGCAAGGCTGATACCGGCTATGTAATCCATGGCTCTGTCGATTGGAACTCGCCGGGCTTCCTTGGCGATCACGATGACGATCTCAGCCTCGAAATCGAGTTTCTCTGACTCCCTTGGTATGAGAATCGGGCGATTGTGCCCTACGAGCGATCGAGGGAA
>CAZHIL010000422.1:0-1833 GCA_964532985.1 uncultured Albidovulum sp.
GCATCAGGTGTATGAGAATAATCAACAAAGACGATTCCGCCATTGGCCTTCTTAGCTACATTCTCCATTCTACCAGGTACAGGAACCAATTTTTCAAGCATATTGAACACCTCATCCGGTTCTGTACCCGAACCTATGATCAAACCAGCCGCAGTCAGGGCATTTAGTGCTTGGAATTCACCGATAAGAGGGAAATGGGTTTCATACTTCCGACCCTGCCATTCAAACAGAATCTCCTGACCTGTCTTCATGTACCTTTGTTGGATGAGTTCCAGATCAGACGGCCCCTGACCAACAGTTATCGTCCTTATCTTTTTCTTCTCAGTAATTGAATGGAGTTGCTTGCCCCAATCACTATCGATACAAATTACTGCACATCCATCGGCATCGAGATTGCGTTCAAATAGACTTGCCTTTGAAGCAAAATAATCCTCCATTGAGGAATGGTAATCAAGATGTTCTCTTGTCAGATTGGTGAAGGCTGCAGCTTTGAATTCCAGACCATCCAATCTCCTTTGCCGGAGTCCATGTGAAGAAGCTTCGAGAGCAGCATGATAAATATTTTCTCTTGATATCCTGCTAAGGTGAAGATGAAGTGTTATTGGATCGGGCGTGGTATGCTTGATAGCTGCTGAATAAGCGCCCTCAATACCTATCGTTCCAATATTAACAGCCGGGTGACCCAATTCTTCCCAGATTTGGCGGCACATGGAAGCAACCGATGTTTTTCCATTGGTGCCAGTTACAGCTACGAGATTTTCAGGTATATTGCCGAAGAATCGGGCAGAGACTTTTGCCAACCTGCTTCTTGGGTCAGGATCAACAAATAAATTATCCAACCCTTCTACTCCCTTGGATTGGGCTATTCTCTTCCCCTCGGTATCGGTTAGAACCGCTAAAGCACCTCGTGCAAGAGCTTGCGGTATATAGTTGGCGCCATGAGTATTGGTACCGGCCAAAGCTGCAAAGAGATAACCTTCCCTTACCTTGCCGCTTTCCACCGCCAAACCTTTAATTTGAAGATTGCTTCCTCCGGAAAAACCCAATTCGTCCATTGAGAATTCCATTCTCTTTTTTTTTGTGCAGGAGGTATTCATCATTTTGAAGCCAATGTAATTGCCTCAGGTAATTGATTTTCGGGAATTACGCCTAGAACCGGTCCCAATCTGGCTATAATTTCACCCGTCAATGGCACAACTGTACTTCCTGCTTGTCGTTCGTAATCGGAACCATCGCCAGCAGAAGCTTCATCCAACATTACGACGAGGGAATAGTTTGGTTCCTTGCCCGAAAATACGGATGCGAATATTACAAAGTTTTTATCTTCGAGATACTCCCCACCCGGCCCAACCTTTTCAGAAGTTCCAGTTTTTCCGCCAACAAGGTAACCCTTGATCCTTGTATCCCTTGCTGTCCCATTTTCTACCACATTTAACAACAAGGAAACAACATCCCTGGATGTCTTGGGAGAAATTACTCTTTCGCCTTCTTCGATACCATTGGCTCGAAGCAGGGTTGGGTAGACCTTATAGCCTCCATTAACCAGTGTGGCATATGCTGTTGCAAGGTGAAGGGGTGTAATTGACATCCCATGCCCGAAGGAAACAGTTGCCAAGGTCAAGTTGGTCCATTGTTTTGGGCTTGGAACCAAAGGAGAAGAGGATTCTTGCAGTTGGATACCACTTTTCTTGCCGAACCCCAAATCCATCAGGAACTTTCTTTGCATTCAAGGGTCCATTCAGTAAACAGTTTAACAACTGGTTGAAGTGCTTCCAGCCAGTGCAAATAGAATTGAAGAGACAAAAGAAAATGGAGAAAGAAGTGGCAGCAACT
>CAZHIL010000423.1:0-4023 GCA_964532985.1 uncultured Albidovulum sp.
ATGGGATATGGTTGCCCTTTCCAACAGAACACCAGCTGATGTAATTTCGAGTGGAGGAATGCTAGTGGACAAACCCGGTTTTGAGATCAGTTTTCTTTCCCACAAAACAGAAGGGAAAACCTATTTAACCGATCACAGTGAAGTATTGATGGCAACCGAAGGCCATTGGAAAATTAGGTGGGAAGATAGTGAGCAAATATTGGCTCCGGGGGATGTGTCTCTTCTTCCAAAGGGTGGCAAAAGAAATATTGAATCTGCCGTATCCGGTGAAGCGGGTTTATTTCGGGTAACAGGTACGGATGATCAGGCAGGACCAACCTGGAAATTTCCTCCTGAAACTTGATTGACAATAGTATAACGTAGAAAAATGACAATTTTGACCACCCATGTTGGCAGCCTGCCGAGAAGCAAGGAAGTAGTGGATTTTCTTTTTGCCCGGGAAAAGGGTGAAGATTATGATCAGGTGCAATTTGATGAGGTCATGCAGAAGGCCACTCTGGAGACAGTAAGGAAGCAGGTTGATGCCGGTATTGATTTTGTTTCGGATGGAGAAACCTCAAAGATTTCCTATGCCACTTATGTAAAGGACCGGTATTCGGGTTTTGCAGGCGATGCTCCCAGACAGCCTCCAGCTGATCTACTTGAATATCCTTCATTCCTTGAGCGACTCGCTTCCGAAGGCGGGACGCCAAAATATTCTCGCCCCTGTTGTGTCGGGAAAATTGAATCCAGGGGACAGGAGGAATTGCTGAAGGATATCAACAATCTCAATCTTGGCATTAGGGAGGCAGGAGCAAGGGGTGGTTTCATGAATGCTGCCTCACCGGGCGTTATCAGTTTGTTTCTGCCAAACAACTATTACTCCTCAAGGGAAGAATACCTGCATGAGCTCGGCCAGGTTATGAAGGAGGAATACAGGACCATTGTCGATAATGGGTTAATCCTCCAGTTGGATTGTCCGGACTTGGCACTGTCAAGGCACATGTTGTTTGCCGATTTGACTGATGACGAATTCGTTGAGATTGCCGGGCAGAATGTCGCTGTACTCAACGAAGCCCTTGAAGGAATTGATCAGGACAAGGTAAGGGTTCATATTTGCTGGGGCAATTATGAAGGCCCCCATACCTGTGATATTGGCATGGAAAAGGTATTCTCTACCTTGATTAAGGTAAATGCCAAATACTTGCTGTTCGAAACTTCCAATCCCAGACATGCCCATGAATGGGTGATTTTCAGGGAACGGTTTGAGCAGATACCGGATGACAAGGTTCTGATTCCAGGTGTTATCGATTCCACGACAAACTTTGTCGAACATCCAGAGGTCGTGAAACAGCGTTTGGAAAGGTTTCTTGAGTTCGTTCCCAAGGAAAGACTTATGGCGGGATCAGATTGCGGGTTTGGAACCTTCGCAGGTTTTGGAGCGGTTGATCCCCAGATAGCGTATGCCAAATTGGCCAGTCTTTCCCAAGGAGCAAAGATGACTGCATGAATCCCGAGCCGATTGTATTGATTCCGGGGCACATGTGTGATCATCGGGTTTTTCAGGATCAGGTGGGCGTTTTCAATGATCGGGATGTATCAATACCTGTAATCACCTGTTCGGAAAGCATAACCGATATAGCCGAAATGACACTAGCTTCCTGTCCCCCAACCTTTGGTCTCGCAGGACACTCTATGGGCGGAATTATAGCCATGGAGATGTATCGTTTGGCACCTGAGCGAATTTCCCGCCTGGCCTTGATATCCACCAATCACAAGCCTGAAAAACCAGAGGTTGCCCGCCAGAGGGAAGCCAGAATCGATTCGGTAAAAAAGGGTAATCTCAGGGAAGTAATCAGGGACGAAATGAAACCGGCCTATCTCCATGATGGCCCCTATAAAAACCTATACCTTAAATTCATCATGGTTATGGCATTGGATCTGGGTGCAAGTGTTTTCATCAAGCAATCAAGAGCCTTGATTTCCAGACCGGATCAGACTGCAACCCTGAACCAAGTAGATGTGCCCGTGGCCCTGATTTTTGGTGAGGAGGATCAGCTGTGCCCGCCTGAATATCATTTTGCCATGAAGAATCTCATACCTCATGCCGAGATATTTGCTATCAGTGAATCAGGCCACATGACCATGATCGAACAACCGAGTAAATTTGATAATGCATTGAAAGAATGGATCTGTTTGCAATGACAAAACAAGTTTTGGAATTTATCCAGGGATATGACACACCGACAATTGTAAATGCCATTGAGGTTGCCTTGGGTACAAGAGATTTTCATAACTATACCAAGAAACCTCTGGTCGCATCTGACCCTTCGGCAGGTGCAATTGTCGGCTGGGCTGTGACTACGCGGATCAGGGCCAAGCATGCCCCAAATGAAACCCAGGAAACTCTGATTCAGAGAAGAACAGAATACTATCATTACCTCAAGGCTTCAAGGAAACCATGCGTATTGGTCATGGAGGATTTGGATTTTCCAGATACCCGTGGAGCTTGGTGGGGAGAGGTCAACTCCAACATTCACAAGGGATTTGGTCTGGAAGGTGCACTAACCAATGGTCAGGTTAGGGACCTGGACGAGTTGGTGGATGGGTTTCCCATATTTGCCGGATCGGTTGGTGTTAGCCATGCTTTTGTACACCTTGTCGATGTAGGGAAACCAGTAAATGTGTTGGGACTTGAGGTTAGTGAAGGGGACCTGATTCATGCAGACAAACATGGTGCTACGGTCATTCCCGAAAACCTGATCGATCGCATCCCGGAGTGTATTGAGAAACTAATCCGGGGAGAAAGTCACGTGATTAAGGCTGCCCGCCGCGATGGAGGAATTGACATAGACCAGTTAACCGAAAGCTGGAACAAGTTCGGCCAGGAAATAAGAAGTTAGAAATCAATTTTTCCGCATGAAATCCAGAACCAGGGGTCGGATATTATTCAGCCATACCTTGCCCGAGAATATGCCATAATGACCTGCATTAGGTTCCACATGGCTTGCTTTCTTGTCTTCTGGCAAACCGGTAAGAAGCTTCAGTGCAACTGAACATTGACCTGGTGCCGAAATATCATCATTTTCACCTTCCACGATTTTGACGGCAGTTTTGGAAATCTTGCCCAGATCAACCCTACGACCCTTGACAGTAAAGCAGTTCCTGGCGATTTCCCGGCTTTTGAAAATTCTTTGAACCGTTGAAAGGTAAAACTCTGCTGTCAAATCCATTACCGCCAGGTATTCATCATAAAAGTCATTATGACGATCATGGTCTGATGCTTCGCCCTTGGCTGTATTAAGAATCTGATTCATGAAGGACAGGGAATGCTTATGGGCATTCATGGAAATGAAGGAAGTGAGCTGGATAATTCCTGGAAACACCAACCTGCCAACTCCATTATATCCTGAACCGACATTTTGGATAAACAAATGTTCCAACTGTCCCATGGTGATCGAATTGCCAAAATCGGTGACCTCGGTCGGCGCAGCGCTTGGGTCAACCGGTCCACCGAACAAGATCATGGATTTGGGTTGTTTCTCAGGTTCATCCTCTGCAATCATGGCGGTTGCTGCCAAGGTTAGCGGAACAGGCTGGCATACGGAAATTATATGGGTATCAGGTCCCATGAACAGGATGAACTCCCTCAGATATTCCGTGAAGTCCTCAACATCGAATTTTCCTTCTGAAACAGGTATGTCACGGGCATTCTTCCATTCCGTGATATAAACCTCGCAATCAGGTAGCAAACTCTTGACGGTTTTTCGCAATAGGGTTGGATAATGTCCCGACATGGGAGCAATAATCAGGACCTTTTGTGGCATTCGGGTACGATCAATTACCTGGAAATGCTTGAGTTTGCAGAAAGGTCTGTCCAGTAGAACATCTTCCGTAACCAGGTATTCCGTATGATTTGAAACGATGCTGTGAATATTCCAGTCGGGTTTTTCGACCAATCTGCTGTATGACCTTTCAACAACTTTTCCCCATGAGGAAAAGGTTTTGGGTATGAAGCTACTTGAGAAACCAAAATAGGGGAAG
>CAZHIL010000424.1:0-8722 GCA_964532985.1 uncultured Albidovulum sp.
TTGTTGATATCCATACAATAGGTGAAAACAGTGCCGATTACACCTTTTCAAGGGAAGCAATGTGATGGTTTGGGGGGCTTGAAACCTGACTGTTGGTGGGGTTGGTGCTATGAGTCTTTAATTAGTTGCTTTGGTATAACAGGAACAGAATTTAACATATTATCGCTTACAAAAACTGAAATTGTCCCTCTCATTACGTTCGATAATGTATTTTTTGATTCACTTGTTCTGAGCTTGCTTCGTCTGGAAAACTATTTTTTCTCCTAGCCTTTGCTCAAATTAAACCTAAACCGACGCAAAAGAAATTTTGGTTGTAGATCATGACCTTTAGGTCAATCCTAATCCTTTCTTTAAGACCGTGTCGGATACATATTATTTTTAACTTTGCTGGGAGAATCACAACCTTTAATAAGAAAGACAAAATCCTGAAACATGATGTCTCAAAAAGACACAAAATAATCAATTTCAAAATAAAGATTGATAAATTGTTTGCTTTTACTTTGTAAAGCCAAGTACTTTTGCTTTGGTCGTGGCAAATAAGATATCAGATTTAATACTGAATACATGAAAGGGAGTACCTGCAGCTGCCCAAAGCAACGTATGGTTCAACAACTCGGGATCCATGTATACCGACAATTCTTCTTTATGGGCAAATGGTGGCACACCTCCTATGACGAAACCCGTTCGGGATCGTATTAATTGAGCATTAGCTTTTTGTAAAGAAAAACCGAGAAGTTTTTCCGCCTTGCGGGTATCAACAAAATTGCCTCCAGCTGTCAGAAACAAAGCCAGGTTGTCTGATGATGGTACCAAAAATATTATTGATTTGACAATTTGATTGAGGTGGCATTCAATTCTATCTGCTGCCTCCTGTGCAGTGCGGGCAATTTGATCAGTCTTCCTGATTTCATGTTCAATTTTTTTTGAAAGCAAATAATGGGTGACCCTGTTTAAACTCTTGCTCAAGATTTCTTCCTCGAATTTTATTTTCAAATTTTGAATTTCTTGTTTATCCAATTTTGGGGTATTCTTGTTTAGACCTCTGGTATAAGTATTTTCGAATTTGCAGAAAATAATGCCTTGGTTGCAAAATTCAGTCAATTAAACCCGGCCTTAATTGTTGACCTGCAAATTTGTCTCCGTTGGTCATTAAGAAATTCGCTATAACGACTTGATCGGAATAATACTTTGGACATGACAGAATTCAACAAACAATTTCTCAAAGATTCTTCCCTGGAAGACAGGTATGACCTATCGAAAGATGAAGTTCTGTTGAATGGTACACAAGCCCTAATCAGATTTCTGCTTATCCAAAAGCAAAGGGATTTGAAGGCCGGATTGAACACGGCTGGTTATGTTTCCGGATACAGGGGTGCACCTCTTGGAAACCTTGACTTTTTATTGGGTCGGGAAAAATCAAGACTGGATCAATCGGATATAGTGTTCAATCCTGGATTGAATGAAGATATAGCGGCCACAGCGTTATGGGGAACCCAACAAGCCGAGCTACGGGGCGAGGGCAAGTTTGATGGTGTATATGGCCTTTGGTATGGTAAGGGTCCTGGAGTAGATCGATCATGTGATGTATTGAGACATGCCAACATGGCGGGTACATCCAAATATGGGGGTGTTCTGATGGCCCTCGGAGATGATCATACCGGGGAAAGTTCAACAACTTTGCATCAATCGGATATGGCACTTCTGGATCTCTATATGCCGATATTTTCCCCCGCTGGAGTGCAGGAAGTTCTGGATTATGGTGTTTATGGCATAGCCCTGTCCAGGTTTTCCGGCAACTGGGTTGGCTTGAAATGCATGAAGGAAACCATTGAATCAACGGCTGTGGTTGATGGAAATCCATTCAGAATTGATTATGAAATTCCCAATTTTGATATACCCGAAGGTGGTCTCAATATCAGGATATGGGATACGCCCGGTGAACGTGAGGCTCGAATTCTGGATTATCGAAGGTATGCCGCCGAAGCCTTTGCCTACCAAAACAATATCAACCATAGGGTGGCTGGTAAATCCGGTGCAAAAATCGGTATTGCTGCAGCAGGAAAAAACTGGTTTGATCTGATACATGCCCTGAGTTTATTGGGATTGCATGATCAGGAACTTGAACGGCTTGGGATAACGACCTACAAGATTGGTTTGACCTGGCCACTGGATCAAAAGGGCATGCTCGAATGGGCAGAAGGATTGGATACGATCATTGTTGTCGAGGAAAAACGCAAGCTCATTGAGGCCCAAATAAAGGAATTACTGTTCAACCAGCGAAAATCCTATCAGGTATTTGGACACAGGGATCACAAGGGAGAAATATTGTTCACGGCAAAATATGGGCTAAGTCCCATACAGGTGGCAATAGGGATCGGTGAGGTACTGGGATACAAGGAACTGCAAACTGAAAGGCTTTTGGCCAATTTGCAGATATTGAAGGATTCAACCAGAGAGGAAAATGCACCAGATATTCTAAAAAGAAGTCCCTATTTTTGTTCAGGTTGTCCTCATAACACTTCTACCAAAATCCCTGAGGGATCAAGAGCATATGCCGGAATCGGTTGCCATTACATGGTACAATGGATGGACCGAGAAACACTCGGTTTCACCCATATGGGTGGGGAAGGTGCAAACTGGATAGGTGAGGCACCGTTTTCCAATACGCCCCATATCTTTCAGAATATGGGTGATGGAACTTATAACCACTCAGGTATTCAAACCATAAGAGCTGCGGTTATATCCGGAGTCAATATGACCTACAAGATTCTCTACAATGATGCAGTTGCCATGACAGGTGGCCAACTCAATGATGGGGATTTGACACCCCATAAAGTCATCGGGGAACTTGTTGCAATAGGAGTAGGCAATGTTGCCGTTGTATATGATGAAAAGGAAGACTTTGATAAAAGGGGATTGCCTGACCAGGTAAAATTATATCCCAGGGAAAAGCTTGATGAGGTCCAAAGGCAGTTCAGGGAACTTCCGGGGGTCAGTGCCATTGTTTACATCCAGACCTGTGCTGCAGAAAAGAGACGACGAAGAAAAAGGGGCTCTTTCCCGAAAATCAGTGAAAGGGTCTACATCAATACCGATGTTTGTGAAGGTTGTGGCGATTGCGGGGTGCAATCCAACTGCGTGTCACTGGTTCCAGTAGAAACCGAACTTGGAAGGAAAAGGGCTGTTGATCAATCAAGTTGCAACATGGATTTGAGTTGTGTGAAAGGTTTTTGCCCATCTTTTGTAACCTTGGAAGGAGCAGAACCCAGAAAGGAAAAGACCAAGCATATCGACATACCTGATCTGGTTGAGCCAGAAATTCCTTCCATTGACAAGACTTATAACATTGTGATTACCGGTGTTGGCGGTACTGGGGTAGTAACCATTGGTGCTCTTCTGGCCCAAGCTTCATATCTTGAGAACAAGGGTGTTGGAGTTATAGAAATGGCGGGTTTGGCTCAGAAAGGAGGAGCAGTTACCATTCATTGCAGAATTGCCAACAAAAAGGAGGATATTTCGGCGATCAGGGTCGCTAACAATGAGGCAGATTGTGTCATTGGAGGAGATCTAGTCGTCACTGCCGTATCCGATATTCTCCGAGTCATGAAACCGGACAAGACCAGGGTTGCCCTCAACTCATTTGAAATCATAACCGGTGATTTTACCAGGGATACCAATTTTACCATACCAAGTGAAAACCTTGTGCAAAGAATTGTGGCCAAATTGGGCCCTTCATCCGTAAAGATTGTTGATGCCAATACCTTGGCTACTGCCCTGTTGGGGAATTCAATCTATTCCAATATCATTTTGTTGGGAATAGCTTGGCAGAACGGAACCATTCCCCTTGGCAAGGAAGCGATTTTACGAGCAATTGAGTTGAATGGTGTCAACGTCAAGGACAATATCCAGGCATTTGAAATAGGCAGGTGGGCGTCAACCGAAAAGGATCTGCTCAAAAAGTTTGGGTCAGATAACTTAAACACCGTTGAGTCCGTTGAAATCGACCCCATCGAATTCAGACGCAAACACTTGACCGAATTCCAGGGAAACTCTTTGGCAAATGAATATATCAAGGTCGTAAATGAATTTCAGAATCCCTTACTCAAGGAGGCTGTGGCAAAGAGTTACCATAAATTGCTGGCTGTCAAGGATGAATACGAAGTTGCCCGACTTCACCTGAAGACTGCTGATAGGGTAAACAGGGAATTCACGGGAGATTTCAAAATCAAGTTTCATTTGGCCCCACCCTTGATAAGCAAGGTGGTGAATGGAGCTCGACCCCCCAAATATCAATTCGGCAACTGGATGTTCCAAGTTTTCAAAATATTGGCAGCGATGAAGGTGGTTAGGGGTACAATTTTTGATCTGTTTCGTTTTGGTGAAGAAAGAAAGTTGCAGGGGAAACTCAAACAGGATTATCTCAATGATCTTAACAGGATCAGAAAACTCGATTCTCCCGACATGGATCCTGAAATTTTGGAACTTGCTGAAATTCCTCAGCAGGTTAGTGGATATGGCCCGGTCTGGAAGGCAAATTATCTTTCTGCAATGAAAAGGCGTGATGAGTTGAATAACTCGATTAATTCTCTTTTGAATGAGGTTAAAACCAACACACAGTAATAGCCAAACCAAGATTTGATTCAGTTTTTTTGAATCAGGAATTTGCTATTGCCATTTTCCACTTGTTTTAAGAGTTTGTGGCCGGACTCACGACAGTAATTGGGTATATCAATGGTTGCTACAGGATCATCAGATATGACTTCCAATAAATCTCCTTGGTTCAAACCCTTGATGGTTTTTTGAATTTTGAGTACTGGAAGAGGGCATAGCAATCCTGTAGTGTCCAGTTTTGTAATTCTATTGTTATTGGAGTTTGGCACTATCGACCGCTGACCTTGTTCAACAGGGGTAATTTTCTGATACAAAAAATCACGTATATTTTTTCCTCGAAACCTGATTTTGCGGCTTTATTCAAATTTGTCCATACTCCAACCAATAATGTATATGAAAGTTGAAAGTCGCAACCCATTGGCAAACAACCTTGTTGCAATAATTTGCTTTTTGAAAAAGAGAGAAGGTATTGAGATCAAAATTTCTGCTTCAGGAAACTCACCAGTTGAAATCTAAATCTCATCATGCTCTTTGGATTTTTCATGTACCCAAGATTATTTTTGGAAAAAAAGTCGACATCTTTACATATTGTCTATACATTGGTTTCATCAAAGAAAGGTATCCACCAATAATAACAAATAATAAAGGAAAATAATAATGACAAATCCTTTCGAATGGGACGAAAACAAGCGTCTCGCTAACTTGAAAAAGCATAGGATAGATTTTTATGATGCTATTTTAATTTTAGAGTACCCACATCTGAATGTACCATCAGATTACAAAGAAGAAGAACGTTGGATTACCATAGGAGAACTAGACGGGTGAATGATCATGGTGGTTTAGACCTATCGAGGATGGGCCAAAAGAATCATTTCTGCATGAAAGTTAAGAACAAATGACAAAAGAAAATATTACGACCGTTACATTGCAAGAAGCCCTTCGCATCAAGGGTAAGGGAAAAACCGATTGGGAGGCTTTGGACAGGGATGAAGCCCTCGGTATTGAACCTGAAAGGGATCCCGAAGAAGGAAATATTGACTGGTCTCGGGCACAGGTGACCATGCCTTGCCCCAAGAAGCCAATTTCATTACGTCTTGATGTCGATGTTATTGATTATTTCAAGGCTCCGGGGCGAGGCTATCAGACTCGCATCAATGCTGTACTTCGCAGCTATATGCAAGCCCATCCGGAACACCAGCTTTAAATGTCACTTTACTGAAGTGGTGTTAACTAACCCCTCATGCTATTGTTTTTGCTGGCAGGTACGGAATTTCAATCATCGTTATTCCAAACTTGGCTAACATCATTGTGATTTTCCTTCGAGAAGATTTGAAATAGAATATTTCAAACACAGATAATCCATCAAGCATACTTTAAGCAGGTATTTCAGTTGATGAATATCAGAATTCATGCATATCAATCTTATTTGATTACAACCGAGAGAGGGGTATGAATGATTTCAGAACATGGCTATTTTGCTGTCTGAGCTAAAAGAATTTGATGAAGATTAGGTAAAGTCAAAGTTATGGAAATTCTGGATTCCGGCATGATGCTATCTATATTGATAGCCTTTTCCGCTGGTATATTGAGTTTTATTTCACCCTGCGTCCTGCCGGTGGTGCCTCCCTATCTCGCTTTTATCAGCGGGGTATCATTTTCTGAATTGAATTCCCGACAGGGCAACAGGAATCAGGTGGTATATTCGGCTCTCTTCTTTTTCCTGGGCCTTTCATTTGTCTTTCTTGTACTGGGTTTTACTGTTTCTACCCTGGGAAGGTTTTTCCTGCAAAACCAAGTTCTTTTTGGCCAGATTGCCGGGGGAATCATCATCATATTCGGGCTTCATTTTCTGGGACTATTCAGAATTCCCATCCTGGACCGCGAATTCAGATTCAATCTGGCAAACAAGGGGGGTAAATCAGTAAGTGCATTTGTCCTGGGACTGGCCTTTGCTTTTGGTTGGGTGCCATGCATCGGTCCACAACTCGGTGCCATCCTGTCCTTGGCAGCTCAGGAAAGTTCCGTGGTCAAGGGAACCTTTCTGTTGGGGGTGTATGCGATGGGGCTGGGGCTTCCCTTTGTCCTGGCTGCCTTTTTTATCAACAGATTCATTGATTTTTCAAACCGAATAAAAAAGCATTTCAGACTGATCGAAATAATTATCGGCACCATCCTCATTGCAGTTGGCGGTTTGTTGCTCACCAACCGATTTACGGTTATTTCATATTGGTTGCTTGAAAACGTACCCTGGCTGGCAACGGTAGGTTAAAGCAAACAAGCCTTTCACAAAGGTACAGGATTACATTTTCATTCTGGAGTGAGTGGGATCAAACAACGGTTTGATACTTGCTTTGGCCTTAAATCTGGTACCTGCGACTTCAATATCATAATCGGAACTCAATAGATCCTCTGTAGTTTCTTCCTTCACAGGTACATAACCCATACCGATTGATGCTCCCAAATGATGACCGTAGCTGCCTGAAGATAGATATCCGACAATTTCCTGATTCCTGACGATGGGTTCATTGTGATATAGAAGGGGGGCAGGATCTTCCAGAATGAATTGCATAATCATTTTATCCAAACCGGTTTCCTTCTTTCGGATTACGGCTTCTTTGCCAATAAAGTCTTCCTTTGAAGTCTTTACCGCGAAACCGAGACCTGCTTCCAAAACATGATCCTCGGCGGTAATGTCATGACCGAAATGGCGAAACCCCTTTTCTGATCTGCAACTGTCCATCATGTGAAGACCACATAGTTTCAAATCCATGGAATTGCCTTGCTCAAGAATGACATCAAAGACATGAGAGGCCATATCGGTGGAAATGTAAATTTCCCAACCCAATTCCCCAACATAGGAAACCCGGTGTGCACGTGCCTGCCCCAATCCAATTTCGATTTCCCGGGCGGTTCCGAATGAAAATGCATCATTGGAAAAGTCGTTGGGAGAAATCTGTTCAAGCAATTTGCGTGAATTTGGCCCCATTAATGCCAAGGTCCCCTCACTGGAGGTTACATCGGTAATCACGACATTGAATTGCTTGGCAAAATGGGCAAGACGGGCCTGGTCTGCCAACCTGGTTGCTGCAGGGGTAACAACCAGATATTTTTGTTCGGCAAGTCTGGTTATGGTTACATCGGCTTCAATGCCACCATTGGTGTTGAGAAATTGGGTATAAACTATTTTACCAATTGGTACTGATAAATCAGCTCCACAAACATGGTTCAGAAAATTCTCGGAATCACTGCCCTGAACCAGTAATTTGCCGAAAGAAGACATGTCATAAAGACCTATATTGTTACGTATGGCCTTATGTTCCTCAGCCCAGTTCTCGAACCAGTTTTGTCTTTTCCAGCCATATTCATAGGATGGAAGCTGATCCTTTCTGGCAAACCAGTTGGCTCTTTCCCACCCTGCCAGTTCACCCATCACGGCACCGTTTTTTACCAACCTGTCATGAAAGGGCGTTCTTCGAATACCCCTGGCAGTATCCTTTTGGCGGAATGGGTAGTGATCAGCGAACAACAGTCCCAAGGCTTCTGATACCCTTTGATAAAGATAGGTTTTGTTTCCCTGAAAGGGTTGAACCCTGGAAATATCGACATCACCGAGATCAAAGGGTTTTTCATTGTCCTGCATCCATTGGGCCAGGGCAAATCCCGCTCCCCCGGCAGAAGCTATGCCTACGGAATTAAAACCACAGGCAACAAAATAGTTCTCGATTTCAGGTGCTTTCCCCAAATAATATGCATTGTCGGGAGTGAAACTTTCCGGTCCATTGAAAAACGTATGTATGCCAGCACTTTCCAATATGGGCATCCTGTTTATGGCCATTTCCAATACAGGCTCAAAATGGTCGAAATCCTCAGGGAGTTGGTCGAACTCAAAATCTTCTGGGATTCCGTCCATGCCCCAGGGCTTGGCTATTGGTTCAAATGCACCAACCAGAAGCTTGCCAGCATCTTCCTTGTAGTAGGCATGCTCATCAGGAACTCTTAGTACCGGCAGGCGGGTTAATCCCTCAATCGGTTCCGTTACGATATAGAAGTGTTCACAGGCATGTAATGGAACATTGACACCTGCCATCAAACCGATTTCCCTTCCCCACAT
>CAZHIL010000425.1:0-7535 GCA_964532985.1 uncultured Albidovulum sp.
TGATAATATATTAAAAGAAAAATTATGGTTGTTAGGAATTCTGAGTTAAATTCAAGCTCAAAAAGCATGACAGTTTTGAGAAATTGCGAATTGGCTGATTTTTTAACATCAGTACTTTGCTGGAAATAGAAGCATCAAATGCAAAAATATGAGAAGCTAGCCACGAGTATCCCTCAAATCAGGAATTCAAAAATTAATGTAACCGAATGGCAATTCAAGCCCGGCGAATCTACAGGGTTCCATGTTCATGAGTATGATTATATCGTTGTACCCTTGGTTTCTGGTGAATTGACCGCCATCCATTCTGATGATTCAACCACGATTCAGGCACTTGAAGCAGGTAAATCCTACTTCAGACAGAAGGGAGTGGAACATAATATCCTGAACTCCAATTCTTTTGATTTCTCCTTCGTCGAAATCGAGTTGCTGTAACGATTGCATGGTGTAATCCCGCTTGCCACCAAATCCATTTATCGAGTTAATATACAATCTGTCGGTTCCTAAAATTGCAACCCGGACGAAGAAATTCCATTACCGATGTCACAGGTTTTTTTGTGGGGAATTCCACCGATAACCACATTAAATCAGGCGTCACCGTATTCCTGGGAGAAAAACCCTTTGTTGCAGCTGTACACGTAATGGGAGGGGCGCCGGGAACGCGAGAAACCGATTTGCTAGCACCCGACAGATTGGTAAAAAAAGTCGATTGCCTTGTACTTTCTGGTGGTTCCGCCTTCGGTTTGGACGCTGCATCAGGAATTGGTGATTTGTTGTCTCAAAAAGGGTGCGGTTTTCCTGTTGGAGATGTCAGAGTCCCGATTATCCCCAGTGCCATTTTATTTGACCTGTTGAATGGCGGGCAGAAGAACTGGACTAAAAACCCTTATGGCAATCTTGGTCAAGAAGCCCTTTCCAATGCTGGCAAGGACTTCCAGATCGGTAGTGTTGGTGCCGGGACTGGAGCTACAACCAATAACCTGAAAGGAGGCCTTGGTACTGCATCAATCAAATTGGAATCAGGTTATACCGTTGGAGCTTTGATGGCTGTCAATTCACTTGGGACAACTACTCAGTATGATGAAAAGTCATTCTGGGCTGCATTTTGGGAATTCGGTGATGAATTTGGAGGTTTGGGTGCCACCAATGTTATCAAGCCTGATTGGACTCCAACTTTTCCAGGAGATACTTCTGAAGATTTCGGGAATACTACAATCGGTATTGTGGCAACTGATGCCAAGCTGGACCAAGCCCAATTGACAAGATTAGCAGTCGCAGCGCATGATGGAATAGCCAGGGCGATCGTTCCATCACATACAATCTATGACGGTGACCTGATTTTTGCAGCATCAAGCGGGATCAGGGAGGTTGCAGATCCCGATAATGTTGTTTTCGAACTCAGTGATGCCGCTGCCAGAACTGTATCCAGAGCAATTGCTCGGGGTGTATATCATGCTTCCCTAGCCGAGAACGATACCTTGCCTACCTGGAATGATAAGTTTCAGGATTGATTTCCTAACCGGCAATTGAGGGCTTACAGTTTTCCTTCTTCCTCCAAAATCTTTCTTGCTGACCGAAAGCATTCCAGTGCCTGTGGGACACCACAATAGATTCCGATTATATGAATCGTGGCTTTTATTTCATCTACCGAGACACCATTATTCAATGCTCCCCTTAGGTGAATTTCCCATTCAGTCATTTTTCCCAAGGCCCCGATCATGGATAAATTCATCAGGCTTCGGGTTTTTGGATCGATGGTTTCATCACCCCAACCAAATCCCCAGCACCAGGCTGTCATTGCCTTTTGAAACGGAAGATTGAAATCATCAGCTTGCTGCAGATTCCTGTTTACATACTCCTCGCCCAAGGTATTCCTCCTTGCGGCAAGGCCTTTTTCAAATAAATCCTCATCCATAATCACACCTGTAATTAAACCTGTAATATTTAATCAAACATTTGCTATCTGAATACCAATTTGACTTAATGTATCAAACTGGTCAAAGCTCAATAGCTTCCCTGAACCATCTGTGAAGATGCATTATCGAGTGTTCTGAGTTTACACCACAAGCTGGATCAACAACCAAGGGGCCTGGTTTGTAACCTCTGCTTTTCAATCCCCTGCCTACACTTTCAACCAGCCTTATATCTTCAGCTACAGTGGTTGCCCTATCCTGTACGGCCAGTTTGTCTATCACTTCATCAAATTCTCCATTTATGGAAAACCATCCACGCCAAACAGTGCAGTGATCAACATCATGCGGTCGCCAGTGATAAGTATTCAGCATGTTGCCCGGATATACTTGAAAAGCAAACATGGGCCACAAAAGGAAAGTGGTGTAATCAGTGGCATGTGGGATGGATAAATCCACATCGTAAGTCATGGCTTCAAATTTATTCATCTGGGTTGTATGTCTGAGACAATATCCCTGAGGCTGTATATCATAGGTCGAGGGATCTATCACACCTTCCGAGAAAGCCTTGTGGTTGATTTGGCAATGATAACATTCCGAATGATTTTCGACCGAAGTTTTCCAATTGCATTTCTCGGGTATTTCAATCCACTGCATTGGTTTGAGGAGGGGTAGATCGGGAACATATTCTGCGAGAGTTTCCCTGACACCCGGAAACCACTCATCCATACCAGAGGCATTTGCATCAAAATTAACAAAAATAAATCCATGAAAATTTTCGGTTTTGACCTGTTGAAGTTTTATCCCATGCCTATCAAGATTTTGTACGGCATTCAGATTGGGACCTGATCTGAGTTTTCCTTCCAATTCATAAGTCCATGAATGATAAGGACAAATGATTAGCCGGCAATTACCTTTCCCCTTGACCAATTGGTGGGCACGGTGCTGGCATACATTGTAAAAGGTTCTTTCCTGACCATCCTTTCCCCGAATGACAAAGAGGTTTTCGCCGCAAAGTTCAAAGGTATAGTAATCGCCCGCATTGGGAATTGCGCTTTCATGACAGGCAAACAACCAGGTTTTGCTCTGAAGGCTGGACCTTTCCTTCTCGAACAAATCAGGGCTTGTGTAGTATTTGGCCTCAAGGGCAAAATGTAAGTCAGTATTCGAGTTCATCGGCTTCCTCAACATATATTCCGAAAGTATGTCTTCGAATATGCATTTTTCTCAAATCCACAATCACCTCATTTCCTATTTCAGAAATCAAATAACCCAAAAGGAGTTCAAATAATGCTGTAATTGGAACCATTGAAGGAAAAAAATGTGGTGAACTTGTTGGAATGACAAATCTGGTTCTTGCCTTTGCCATGATCGGGCAAGCCGGTGAATTTGAAATGGCGATAATGGGAATGTCCAAAGAATCAGCAAAATTAACTGCCTCGATGACTTCCCTTCGATAGGGTTTGAAGGTCATGGCGATCAGGATGTCTTTCTTCGTCCCTCTTCCTAACACGTCTATGGGCAGGTCTCCCCCAGAAGGCAGAGAAGTAAACCCAGGGGCAATCATGTCAGCCAGATAGACAAAGTTATTTGCCACCGAGTTGGCAACTCCAACACCCAAAACATAACAGGTTTCCACTTGTAGAATATCTCTGGCCGCTGTACGAATCTTATCATGCATATCAGGCGAATCCAAAACCCCTAGATCAGAAACCGATTTCCAATTGGAAACAGATGATAAGGCAAAGTCCTTTCCTACTTGCTGATTTATTTCACTCCCAGTCGACATGAGAGAATTGTTTTCTTCTGGCCTGTATTTGGGACGAAAAACTTCACGAAACTCTGAAAAGGTCGAAAAGCCAATTACCTTGGCAAACCTTACTAGGGTGCTATGGTTGACCTTAACCAAGCTTGCCAAATGACGGATGGACAAGAATCCAACCACATGATGATTTTCCAGTACGAATCTGGCCACTTTCTTCAATTCCGGTGAGAATTTGTCACCAGTTGATTGAATTTCGTCCAACAACTCGTTTAATTCTTTAATTTTATCCATTTGTTTCTTTTCCTGAATAAAATATTACAAATGTAATTTTATTGGTCAATTATTTTCGAGTCTAATATGGAAATTCCGACACATGCAGAAGTGGTAATCATCGGAGGTGGTATAATGGGTTGCGGTTTGGCCTATCACCTGCCCAAGGAAGGCATCAATGATGTTGTCCTATTTGAAAAGGCCGAATTGACAAGTGGATCCACTTGGCATGCCGCAGGTCAAATTACCCACTCAACCTCCAGTTATTCCCTTGGTAAATGTGTTGGTTACAATATCGACCTTTATTCCGGAATTCTGGAAGAGGAAACCGGAATGAAAGTAAGTTGGCATGGTTGTGGATCTCTCAGATTGGCCTATACCAGTGATGAGGTTGACTGGCAGTTGCAATCCATGTCTGTCGGCAAGGGTTTGGGATTTCAAATGGACCTCATCGGGACAGCAGAAATTGCCAAACTTCACCCATTTTATGACCTTGAGGGAGTTAAATCAGCCTTACATACCCCTGGTGATGGTCATGTCGACCCGTCAAATGTAACTCAGGCCCTTGCAACAGGAGCTAGAAACCAGGGAGTCAAAATCTTTCGGAGAACTCAGGTAACGGCAATATCAAAAAACAGTTCCGGTGAGTGGATAGTGGAAACACCCAAAGGGAGTGTTATCTGCAAGCATGTGGTCAATGCCGGTGGAACCTATGCCAAGCAAATTGCCGAATGGACGGATTACAACCTGCCTGCTACATCAATGAGTCATCATTATTTTGTAACCGAACCGGTGCCTGCATTCAAGGATTTGGATACCGAATTACCAGTCATTCGAGATGATCGTGAAATCTCCGGATATTTTCGCATGGAGCAGAAATCGGGTTTGATAGGCATATATGAAAAGTTGAATCCCAATCCGGTCTGGCTGGAAGGTTGTCCCTGGGAAGCAGAAAACGAATTGTTTGAAGCTGATTATGACCGGGTTTTCCCTTGGTTGGAAAACGCCTTCAACAGAATACCTGTATTGGCTGACCTGGGTATTCGCCGAGTAGTTCACGGGGCAATCAGTCATCCACCTGACGGCAATCCGTTGATTGGACCTGCACCAAAACTCGAAAACTACTGGTGCTGTTGTGGTACCCAAATTGGAATAGGATGGGGTCCAGCCTTGACAAGAGAATTAGCAAGACTGATGGCACATGGGAAATCCGACATTAACATGCGGGAGTTTGATCCTCGCAGATTTGGGTCATTCGCTTCGGACCACTATCAGGTGATCAAGGCCAAGGAGGATTATCTCCTTCGTCATGAGGTTCCGTTTCCGAATTTCAACAGGCTGGAAGCAAGACCGGTTAGACCTTCTGCAATTTATGATTTGCTCAAGGACAACAATGCTGTATTTGAAGAGGTTTTTGGGCATGAAAGACCGCGATGGTTTGCACCGCAAAACACCGAACCGAATGACATCTACAGTTTTCGACGAAGTGGTCTTCACGATATCATAGCAGAAGAAGTCAGGGCAGTTCAGAATCATGCCGGATTGATGGATATTTCGGCCTTTAGCAAGATTGAGGTTTCAGGGAATGATTCGAATCGGCTTTTGTCCCGATTGATTCCCAACAGACTTCCAGAACCGGGCAGGATGCGATTGACTCATCTCTTGAACAACTCTGGACGAATTGAATTGGAAACAACCGTTTTTTGCCTCTCTGAAAGCCGGTATTACCTTGTTTGTGCAGCTTTCTTCGAACAAAGATTGCTGGACATCCTCAACTTTGCACGGGAATCAGAAAATGTCACTGTCAGCAATCTATCTGATGAATGGGGTGCTTTGACCATAAATGGTCCGAAATCAAGGGCTATCTTATCTGAAATTACCGCTAGTCCAATTTCCAATTCTGAATTCAAATGGCTAACACTTAGTGAAATAGAAATCGATGGTTTACTGCTCTGGGCATTTCGAATGTCTTATGCTGGAGAACTTGGGTGGGAGTTGCATGGGCCGAGATCATCTATCAGAAATGCTTTCCAAAAGCTGCTTTCAGTAGGATCAAGACATGGAATCAAGCTATATGGTTCTTTTGCCATGAACTCCATGCGATTAGAAAAGGAATATATGGGTGCTGGCGAATTGACCAATGAAGTGACCCTTGTAGAAACTGGACAGATGCGATTTGTCGACTTTAACCATAATTTTATTGGTGATCTTGCAACTCGTAATAACATACCAAAATACCGTTGTGTTCTTCTTGAAATTGAAAATGACGGAAAATCCGATGGTAATGGTGGGGAAGCAATCTATTCATCAGGAAGGCAAATCGGTTCGATCAGCTCAATTGGTTTCGGACACAGGGTAAACAAACTGCTTGCTTTTGGATTCGTTTCACCTGATATAACAACTGAATCCAAGCTTGAGGTTAGAATCATGAATGAGATGAGAATTGCATCCATTCTTGATAAACCTCCTTATGATCCACAGAATCTATTGCAAAAGATCTAAATGGAATAGGCACGAACAATGACAATGAGAGGAATACTTCTTACTGGCCACGGTGGAATGGATAAGTTGGAATGGAGGGAAGACATACCGGTTCCAACCCTTTCCGAAGGTGAGGTGTTGATTAAGGTTGGAGCATGTGGACTCAACAATACGGATGTAAACACCAGGGTAGGTTGGTATTCGAAAACGGCAACCTCGGGGAGTGACAATAATGCTCAGGAAGAAATTGAACCAGATGATGGTGGATGGGGTGGCACTTCATTGCAATTCCCCAGAATACAGGGAGCGGATATTGCGGGTGAGGTCGTTGAGGTCAAGGGAAGTCAATTCCAGCATTTGCTCGGTGAAACGGTTATGGTTGATCCATGGATACGACCTTTGGAACATCCCGAACGATATAAGGTTATCGGATATCTTGGAAGCGAAATTGACGGTGGTTTTGCTGAATACACAAAGGTCCCGGGAAATGCCGTCCATCCTGTAAAATCAGAATATTCGTTGATTGAACTTGCCACTTTTGCTACTTCAAGCGTTACTGCCGAAAACATGCTTGACAGGGCAAGAGTCAAGACGGGTGATGTCGTATTGATTACCGGCGCATCGGGAGGAGTTGGCTCTGCACTGATACAATTGGCAAATCGAAGAGATGCAAGGACCATAGCTGTCTCCAGCAAAGGTAAGATCGATGAGGTCAAAAGCATCGAGCCTGATGAAATCCTGCTTCGGGAATCAAACAATTTCATTGATGAAGTAATGACGTTGACTTCGGGAAATGGGGTTTCAGTTGTGGCAGATGTCGTTGGTGGGAATATTTGGCCTCAATTGCTTGAAGTGCTCAATCACGGTGGCCGTTATGTTTGTTCAGGTGCAATTGCGGGCCCCATAGTGGAATTTGACCTTCGTACTTTTTATCTGAAAGACCTTACTTTGGTGGGTGCTACCATCGTCCCACCAGGAACTTTTGGTAATCTTGTAAGCTATATTGAAAGAAAGGAAATCAAGCCTCTACTTGCAGAAACGTACCATCTCAAGGACTTCAAGAAGGCTCAGTCAAGCTTCCTGGAAAAATCTCACTTCGAAAATATCGTGGT
>CAZHIL010000426.1:0-3071 GCA_964532985.1 uncultured Albidovulum sp.
TCCTCAAATTCACTGCCCTTGACGATACGGTGGTTGGTCATCACGAGTTTTGAAAATTCGACGAAGGACTTTTTGAATATCCCCTGAGATCTGTCCCTTCTGATGACATCAGGATCATGTTCCACGCTTGCTAGAAAGCCATCTATTGTTTCCTGATCCGTACCCCGGTCCAGTGCTTCCTGTTTGACTGCTTCAATAAATTCTTCAAAAGTACCACCGCAGGGTACAATGGATGATTTCCCGGCAATGGGTACAAAGGAAATCAGTAGGAAAACGGCAAAAACTCTCAATGTCAACATAATGTAATTCTCAATTTTTTTGATCGTTAAATCATCAACTCCGCAAGCTTGAAATGGTTTCACTTGGTGAAATTGCCTCCGGATCCAGTTTAAGTTCAATGAGTGAAGGCTTGTCTGCCTTCAGGGAACGTTCAAAGGCATCCGGGAATTGTGTGGTTTCGGTCACCAGTTCGCCATGCCAGCCATAAGCCTTGGCCAACAATCGGTAATCAGGGTTGAATAAATTGGTTCCGGAGACACGGTAGGGAAAATGTCGCTCCTGATGCATTCGGATTGTCCCAAACAAGCCATTATTGGCTACCAGCACTATCAATTTGATTCCATACTGGGAAATCGTAGACATTTCGTTGATAGTCATCTGCAAACACCCGTCCCCGGCCAAACACACCACAGTACGATCTGGAAATTCCAACTTGGCCGAGATGGCTGCAGGCAATCCGTATCCCATGCTTCCGGATGTTGAGCCTATTTGTGTTCCAAATCTCTTGGGTTGATAAAAACGGTGTAGAAAGGCTGCGTAATTCCCGGCACCATTGGTAACAATTGTTTCCTCTGACAGATTGGTCGAAAGCCACGCAATGATTTCGGGGAATTTGACCTTCCCTGGTACATCACTTACTGTAATCCATTCCCTGTATGAGGATCGACATTTTTCAGTCCAGCCGGACAATTCTGCCTTCAATTCAATTTGCAAGTTGGACAATTCTGCAAGGAAGTCCTCTGGTTTGGAACAAATACCGAGGTCAGTGGGCAGGTTTTTACCAAATTCCTCACTTGACGGGAATACATGGACTATTTTTCTCCGACCGTTGTGCCGGGAAGGAATGCTGTAACCTTGTGAGGGTATATCTCCAAATCTGGTTCCCAACAATAACAACAGATCGGTTTCCTCCACGATTTCAACCAGTTTTGGATTTGCTCCAACCGTTAAGTCGCCCGCATAATTGGGATGTCGATTATTTATCCTGTCCTGCCTGCGAAAGGTGGTTGCAACCGGTATGCCGGTTTTGGCGGACAGGTCTTCCAGTAAATCGTTACATCTCTGCGACCAAACGGATCCACCTGCCACAATCAGTGGTCGGTTAGAGACTTCAAGATAAGTGATCAGTTGCTTGACATGATCCCGATCTGGTTTGGAGTTGCGGGGTTGGAAGGAATTTTGGGTTTCAACATCGGATCTTTGATCCAGTATATCTTCAGGAAGGGAGATGACCACAGGACCTGGTCGGCCTTCATTGGCAATGGCAAAGGCTTTGGCAACAACCTCGGGTATCTCATCCGCACTCCTGATTTCATGAACCCATTTGCACTGGCTGCCGAAAAATTTAGTGTAATCTATTTCCTGAAAGGCTTCCTTCCCCCGATGGATCGATTTGACCTGTCCAATGAACAAAACCATTGGTGTTGAATCCTGCTTGGCCGTGTGTATTCCTCCCGATGCATTCGAAGCCCCCGGACCTCGTGTAACAAATGCAACACCAGTTTGACCGGTTATTTTACCAAAGGCTTCAGCCATGAAGCAGGCACCACCCTCATTGCGGCAAACAATATTCTGGATTGAAGAATCATGCAACCCGTCAAGGACATTCAGGAAACTCTCACCAGGTACCGAAAATACTCGGGTTACATTTTCCCGGATCAATTGATTGACAAGAATGATTCCGCCATGAGGCAAATTGTTTCCGGATATACCTTGGGAAGGCATGCTTACTGTCCTTGCAAGTCAGATACGATTAATCGTGAAGGCTTTCAAATGGTGGTTGAACCTGTCAACCTTCAATATCACAACCGATAAAATTCCTGTTGGTTCCCTGACATGCTTCGAGCACGGAAAAACTACCTGCAGCAGGATCCACAATATAATCATCCGGATTGGATACGGCTCTGATCAGGTTTTCCTGTAGTTTGACGGGTTTTTTGTGAATATGTACACCTTTCCGGGGTACCTTTTCCTCCCAAACATCAGGGATATTTCTGAGTTTCCAGATACCTTTGGCCCGATTTGGATGTTTTTGGGCAACAATCAGGTATTCGCTCATTCTTCTGGTTCTGTAGCCCAGGCCGATCCTTCCCTTGTTCCAGGTAAGAAAATCGACAACATCGAGTGAGGTACCATTGATCCAGTCCTGGAAACCCGAGCAAAAATGAAACTTGTCCAACCACAGAAACATATGGCCACTTGGTGCCAGTATTCGGTCTATTTCATTGATGAAGGAAATGATTGTCTCTTCCGACATTTGCTGAAGTTGAGACCTTGCTTTTGTTCTTGCATTGCCCTCATTGCCATATTTCAGCCGATCGAGAACCCCTCGATATTGCGGATCAAAGAAAACAATGGGAACACCATTGGAGGGAAGTTTTCTCATCAGAACCAAGCCATCTGATTTCAATCGTGAATTAACCTTGATGGATTTCGGAATTTCAACTTGTGGGGAAGTGATGTCCCTGACTGTCGAAAATACAGATTTGCCTGATATCTTTTCTTTAATTTTTTCTGGACGATATTGTGATACAACAGAGGTATCCACTGCTACTGCTACCATGAGAACTGCTCTTCCTTTTGTCTGTACAAATCCAGCCTTAGGGCTGGACAACTGCTCTATCCGGTTCACCGAATCTAAATTTTCTAAGCAACCAATTGATTATTATTTTTAGCTGATTGGTAATATAAAACTTTTATCATAGCAAACAGTATTTGTCTAGTTGTCATTTGGAAAGTAGTTCAGAACCTCCAATTTACTGAATAAACTGCGGGAATAATTATAGCCCTGT
>CAZHIL010000427.1:0-2643 GCA_964532985.1 uncultured Albidovulum sp.
ATGTTGATGCACCGGTACCAACACCGACATCAAGGATTTGCAATCTTCGAGCTCCACTGGTTAATCCGGCCATGTTTAGGGCCCGGGAAGTCAATTCAGTACTTCCAGGGCCTTGACGTTCTCCATCCTTGTGCAAATCAATCAATAGTTCCAGGTCCATTATTGCCCCTGCCGAACAAGTTGTTTGTGGAAATTACCCATAGCATTACAAAAGGGTTGATTTATGATCAGGATTACTTTCCCTTTTCTTGCGATTTTCTTGTGTCCAACAGCTTGCACACAAGCCAATAAGCCCATGCGGGTATGCTTGCTACAAGACTGTACAAAATTATTCCTATTGGACCAAACAAACCTCCCATAATAGACAGGAGACTCGTAATCGGAGCAAAAATAACGAACAAAACCTTTGCAGTTCTTTTTCGACCTGAATTATGAATTTTTAATACTGCAAAATATAGAAACCAGCCAGCTATCAAGGTCGGTAGAAGTTGGTAATAGATTGCCAGATCCAAAGGTATGCTGAAACCTCTGATCAAGCTGATGAAAATTATTAGCAACGGATTCCAAAAACTCGCTATGCAAATTGTCTTAAAATTACGCATAATTTACCCACCGATATTGCTATTCTAAGTACAAACTCCTCGAGCAAGTAAATATTTAACTTACACATACCCAAATTTGTCATATCATTGTTTATTTTTCATCGAATTGTGGTTTTGACTCAGGATTTACCAATATATTACATACCGTAAATTACATTTTATTTTTTGGTTATTGGTGTTAATCACAACAAAGTTGTGTATATTTTTGTCAGATGATGGTTTCAGATTGATTCCATTAAGAATTTTGTATTGCTCATGACCAGATGATGTTCATGGTGGAGATGGATTTGGGTAAATAAGTTATGTTAAACAATACAGTGAACAGGGTTACAATAATCGGTATCGTCGAACGAGACCCTGAAATTAGACAATTTCCTTCAGGTGGACAGGTTTGCTCGTTTTCCGTAAAGACATCGGATAAATTCAAGGACCGCCATACGGGTGAAGACAGGGAAATCTCCCAAATCAACAGAGTTGGTGTCTATGTTCCCAATTTTATTTCCGCGATTCAAAATGAAGTTACCCAGGGAGACATGGTATATATTGAAGGTAGAATGGAAACGCGAAGATCGACTGATGAAATGGGTAATGAAAGATTCTGGACTGAAGTTTCGATACGACCCTATCATGGTTCATTTGCCAAGTTGAATTCTTCAGGTAGTGCTGAAAGCAGTTTCCCCGAGTCAAAGCCACCAAGTGAACCAAGCCAGTGGCGAAATTATGGTTCGAACAATCAACAAAACCCGGAATCCGGAGAGGGTGAAACACGCCGAGGATTCACCACGGATAATGATCAAGACGATAAAATTCCGTTCTAAAAAATTAAAGGGAATTTGCAACTATTCCATGGATTTTCAGTAAGTAGAAATACTTCGCTTTAAAATTATGGAATCACTACCATTGTCTGCAAAAAATAACTATTTAATACATAGTATTATTTCACAAGAATTTAGTTCCAAAAATTGTACATTCCGAAGCTAGCGTTTAGCACGTTGGAACATGGTTGGACGATCCTCTGGTTTCGGGGATTTGAATAAATTGATTTCTATAACACCAAATAGGTTGAGGATTTGACTTTGGACGATAACGACATTGAAAATGAAGATGATTTCCTAGACCCTGATCATGGTATCCCTACTATCTCGTTAACCGATGAGTTGGGGTCATCCTATTTGGATTACGCTATGAGCGTAATTGTTTCCAGGGCATTGCCCGATCTTCGAGATGGTTTGAAGCCCGTCCATCGCAGAATACTCTATGCCATGCATGAATCTGGGAATACCCATGACAAGCCCTATCGTAAATCAGCCAGACCAGTTGGTGACGTCATGGGTAAATATCATCCCCATGGTGATGCCTCGATATATGATGCCCTTGTGAGGATGACACAGGACTTTTCAATGTCCTCTCCCCTGCTTGATGGCCAGGGAAATTTCGGTTCGATGGATGGGGATAATGCCGCTGCCATGCGGTATACCGAAATCCGTATGGACAAGATCGCCCAGCAACTGCTTCTGGACATTGAAAAAAATACCGTTGATTTTCAGGACAACTATGATGGCAAGGATCAGGAGCCCGTTGTTCTGCCGGCAAGATTTCCGAATATCCTCGTCAATGGGGGCAGTGGCATTGCTGTCGGCATGGCCAGCACAATACCCTCGTACAATCTTGGTGAAATCATTGATGCAACTCTTGAGCTTATCAACAACCCTGATGTTTCTGCCGAAAGATTGATGGAACTCGCCCCGGGACCCGACTTCCCCACTGGTGGTGTAATCATGGGAAGAATTGGTTCAAGGCAGACCTTCATTGAGGGTCGAGGCCGAATTGTCCTTAGGTCCAAGACTCATTTTGAAGCAATGGGCAAGGATGGCACTAGGATTGTCATTGATGAAATCCCCTATCAAGTCAACAAGTCAAGTCTGGTTGAACAAATTGTGGAGGTCGCTCGCAACAAGCAGGTCATAGGTATTTCCAATATTCAGGATGAATCCAACCGTTTGGGTGTTCGGGTTGCCATTGAACTCAAAAGGGACAGTAC
>CAZHIL010000428.1:0-5219 GCA_964532985.1 uncultured Albidovulum sp.
TGATAATATTGAAGTGTTTGGGCCCGAGTGGCGGAATTGGTAGACGCAGGGGACTCAAAATCCCCCGACTTCGGTCATGCGAGTTCGAGTCTCGCCTCGGGCACCATCAATCTTTACAAGCATTGGTCATGATTAAATTAAGGGAGGTTTCTAAATAGCAAGTACCATGAAAAAACCTAGTAAAACTGCTGAGTTGGTGTGCGCAGCTAGGGCAGGACATACTTTACTAGAAAAAAAACCGATTTATTCTGATCCATTGGCAATTAAATTGTGCAGGGGATTTTGGAAATGGGTTGCCCAGAACAGAAGCCTGAACTGGTTCATGATGAATATTGCTTTGAAGAAAATTTCACCAATTATACCTGAAATTATTGTCAGGGCGAAGTTTTGCAGGGAAGTCTTTGATGATTATGCTAGTAAGGGCTTGAAGCAATTTGTCATCCTTGGTGCTGGTTATGACAGTTTACCATACAGTGACAAATTCCCGACTGACATTAAGGTATTTGAAATCGACCTTGAGGTAACCCAAACTGAAAAATTGGCCAGATTGACTCCAATAAACAAAAACAATCTACCACATATACACTACCTCCCGGCAGACCTTTCTGTCGAATCCCTTGATAAGGTACTTGGCAATAGTGAATTTGATTTTTCCAAAAAAGCACTCCTGTCATGGTTTGGGGTTACCTATTACATTCCCAAGGAAGGTTATTTGAACACCTTACGATTTGTGAAGGAACACCTGGCTCCGGGCTCTGCGATCATTTTCGACTTCCTGCTCCCTCCTGAGGATATACCCGATGAGTGGAAAACTGTGGCTGAAAAATGTGGTGATTTTGTAGCAGTAAGGGGGGAACCCTGGGTCAACAGGATGAACGTAAGTGATTTGACTGCAGATTTGGGTGAACTTGGTTTTGTTGATCCCAAAATATTCTTACCGGAACAGATTGAGCAGGAATTTATAAACGCTGATTTTGAATTCCCTCATGTAATGGGTTTTTGCCTGGTATCTCTACCGGAGTAATTCCTAACAATGAGAATTTTTGGATAATAGTGCCAAAAACACTTGAATATTATAATTGCAAACCAATAATGAGACCACTCAGGTTATAATTCCTTATAACCTCCAATTGGTTAAGATGCGGGCGTGGCGGAATCGGTAGACGCAACGGACTTAAGGATTTGAGTGCTTTAGTTGGAAACGATAAAGTAGAACTGTTCAAATTCGGGGAAGCCTTTAAAATGGTAATCCCGAGCCAAACCCTGGAATCCAGGGGAGGTGTAGAGACTAGACGGACAGCACCTAAGGTAATGAGCTAAGGTGAAGGGATAGTCCAGACCACAAACCTGTAAAGGGCAACGAAAGTTGTAGCTGGTATGAAAATCCGTGTCCCGAAAGGGAGTGGGGGTTCAAGTCCCTTCGCCCGCACCAGTTTTGTTATATTCAGAAATCCATTGATCCCAGCTTTCGGGTGTGTCAACATCAACCATCGCTTTTTCATTATCTAGTTTGACAAGTTTCAACAAGTCTTCATTCATGGCAATGACATTACGTGGGCCATTGTCCCCCTTGGTGGCCATGATAGCAGGAAACAGAGATTTGGGGAATAGGACAGGATGTCCCGGCTCCTTATGTTCATTGGTGGCTCTGATGATTTTCTCATGATGAAAATTTTCAATAAGTATATTGATGTCTGCCGTTTCAATCAGGGGCATATCCGGAAGGAGGATCAATATTCCTTGCGAAGAATGATTTGCAGCATGCAATCCGGTAATTATGGAAACTGACATTTGATTTATTCTGGAATCAGGATGTACAAGTTTTATACCCAGGCCATCAATTGTCCTGTTTCTTGCATGCTGGGTTTTTCCGGTGACAACGATTACCTCACTGGCTATTGAGGAAAGGGCCTTTTCGGCGGTCAGCCTGAGCAAATTGGAATTACCAACTGGCATAGTCAGTTTATCCTTACCAGCCATTCTTGAGGAAAGGCCGGCAGCAGGTATGATGATCGTTATCCAGTTATGTTTTACCTGTTTGTTCATATATTTCCATTTAGGTTTCGAATATTAACAGAAAATAATTTAGGTCTTCACATGTTATCCACAATCAAATTTAACAATTCAAAAATTTTGGTTGAATTCTTACAAAATAATCAGGAAAGGTAAGGATAATAAATACTTGTAGATAGGCGAAGCATATGAAACAAAATTACAGGGTTGTCGTGATCGGCGGAGGAGTCGTGGGTACATCCGTTCTTTATCATTTGGCAAAATTTGGATGGAGTGACTGCTGTCTCCTTGAAAGATCGGTTTTGGCGGCTGGTTCCTCATGGCATGCTGCAGGTGGGGTCCACCCAATTAATGCCGATCCGAATATGGCGGCACTGCAGGCTTATACCATAGATTTGCTTCATGAAATCGAAAAAGAATCAGAAGAACCAATAGGGTATCACATGGAAGGGGGCGTAACCATCGCTTGTGCTCCCGAGCGGTGGGAATGGCTGTTGTCCCGCTACAGAATTTTCCAGACAATTGGCATCGAGGATTCCCGTCTGATGTCCAGAGATGAAATCAAGGATCTGCATCCCTTCATGAATGTCGACGATGTGGCAGGGGGATTGTGGACTGATCGGGAAGGTTTCGTTGATACCACGGGAACTGTCAGGGGGTATGCTTCTGCTGCCAAGAAACGGGGGGCTGACGTAATCGAGAACAACAGGGTACTCGAATTGATCCAAAGGTCTGACAGCAGCTGGGAAGTGGTAACCGAAAAGGGAACGATCCATACGGAGCATGTAATTAATGCTGCCGGTTTGTGGGCTAAGCAGGTTGGCAGAATGGTGGGTTTGGAACTACCGGTTTCACCACTCAAGCATCATTATTTCATTACGGATTCGATACCTGAACTTGCAGATGGCAGCATGAATATCTGTGCATCGGTCGACCCGGAAGGATTTACCTATTCTCGTCGGGATCAGAACGGCATGCTGGTCGGATTTTATGAATTGGAGCATGAACATTGGTGCATGGATGGTGCGCCGTGGGATTATGGCATGGAGTTGTTTGAACCTGATGTGGACAGGATATCAGACGAGTTGGACTGGGCCATAAGAAGATATCCGGTATTGGGAAGGGTTGGGGTAAAGACCTGGATCCATGGAGCATTTACCTTCTCACCAGATGGAAATCCACTGGTGGGACCGGTAAGGGAAGTACCCAATTACTGGTTGGCCTGTGGGGTCATGGCCGGGTTCCTGCAAGGTGGTGGCGTTGGCAAGACCCTTGCCGAATGGATAATCCATGGTGAACCTGAAACGGATCCCTGGGCCATGGATATTGGCAGGTATGGAAAATTTGCCAGCAATCGGGAGTATATAAAACAAACAACCGGCCAGTTTTATTCCCGCAGGTTTGTTATGACTTATCCCAATGAACAATTATGGGGTGGTCGTCCGCTCAAAACTTCTCCAAGCTATAACGAGATGACCAAAAACGGTGCAAGGTGGGGTGAAAGTTGGGGAATGGAAGTACCCATCTTTTTTGGACCACGGGAATTCGAGGAAATACCAACACTGAGAAGGTCGAATGCATTTGATATTGTATCAGAAGAATGCAAGGCATCTCGAAACCAGGTTGGGCTATTGGACATATCAGGATATTCACGATTCAAGGTAACGGGTACCAATGCAAGGAAATGGCTTGACTGGATGTTTGCCAGCAAGTTACCCAAAAAAGGACGTTGTCGACTGGCACCTGCCTTAGCCAAATCTGGCCGTTTGATAGGAGATTTGGTCGTGTTGAACTGGGACGGTGACGAGTGGTGGATAATGGGTAGTTATTATCTGCGGGAATGGCACATGAGATGGTTTGCCCAAAACCGCATGGAGAATGTTGATGTGACAGACATTTCCGATGCCACTCTAGGCTTTTCCATTTTTGGTCCAAAATCTCGGGAATTACTTCAGATGGTTGCCGACGAGGATGTTTCGAATGAAAAATTCCCCTTCATGGGATTGAAATCGCTTGATATTGGATTGATCAGGACCAAAACTGCCAGAGTAACCGTAACCGGTGAATTGGGTTATGAAATAAATTGTGCGGCAGTTGATCACCTGACACTTTACAACATCCTGAAGAATGCTTGTGATAAAATCGGGGGCAGGGAAGTCGGGTTCTATGCCGTGGGTTCCTTGCGTTTGGAGAAGAGCTTTGGAATTTGGAGTGCCGAATTCCGAAATGAATATACCCCCGGGGAAGCTGGTGTTACCAGGTGGATTGATTTTGACAAGGGAGATTTTATCGGCCGATCAGCTGCTCTGGAGGAATCCAAGGGAACTCCAAAACGAAGTTTGGTAACCTTGGAAGTCACGACCGAAAATTCTGATGCTACTGGGTATGAGCCCATATGGCATGGATCAAGAAGAGTTGGATTTATTACCTCTGGTGGATACGGTCACACAATTCAAAAAAGTCTGGCCATGGGCTATGTCGATACGGAATTCTCAGAACCTGGAACCAAATTGACAACCCATATCATCAGTGAGGAATTTCCGGCCGAGGTCATCAAGCCCTCACCCCATGATCCGATGGGTAAAAGAATGAGAAGTTAAGAATGTTTAAACCTATTGGGATTAGGCAATTATACCTGATTATAACGTCAGCCTGTTTGTTGGCATGGGGTATGCAACCCTCACATGGTGCCCAATACCAATTGGAATCCACCAAGGTCAAAGTTGAAAGGGTTGTTTCGAAACTGAAGGTACCCTGGAGTGTGGCTTTTCTACCCGAATGTGAAATACTCGTTACAGAAAGGAGGGGGAATCTATTTCACTTTGACGCAAGAGGAAGGAAAACAAAGGTTGGGCATAGTCTGAAGATTTTTGCCAAAGGTCAGGGTGGTCTGCTGGATGTAGTTGCCAAAAGTGATTTCCAGAATTCTAGGGAGATCTTTCTTTCCTATTCAGCTACAAACCAGAGGGGGTTGGTTGGAACTTCTGTCAGTCGGGGAATATTATCACGCAACAATGACCAGTTACGGGATGAAACCAAAATTTTTGAAATGGTTCCAGGTACGAATGGAAATCGGCATTTCGGATCCAGAATTGTTGAAAACACCGATGGAACAATTTTTATTACCATGGGAGACCGAGGAGAAGGACAATCCTCTCAGGACTTAACTTCACATAGCGGAACTGTTGTTCGAATTAATCCCGATG
>CAZHIL010000429.1:0-3560 GCA_964532985.1 uncultured Albidovulum sp.
GCAATCGCTGTCCATCCGGGTGGATTATCCGGTATGTTGGCTTTTCCCATTTTCAAGGATTGGCTGGTGAATCTGGGCATCTTCTTCATTCCTTTTGCTGCCCTGGTCATCGTCGGGTCCGCGAATGCCGTCAATCTGACAGACGGGCTGGATGGCTTGGCCATAGTACCAATCATGATTGCAGCCGGAACCTTGGGTATTATTTCCTATGCAGTTGGGAGGATTGACTTTACAGAATATCTGGACGTTCATTATCTTCCAGGGACTGGAGAACTATTGATATTCACATCAAGCATTATCGGTGCTGGTTTGGGTTTTTTATGGTACAATGCACCCCCGGCAGCAGTCTTCATGGGTGATACCGGTTCCTTGGGGTTGGGTGGTGCCGTAGGAACCATTGCAGTATTAACCAAGCATGAGATTGTATTCGCGTTTGTAGGGGGATTATTTGTTGTCGAAGCCCTCAGTGTTATAATTCAGGTTCTTTATTATCGGAAAACCAAGAAAAGAATTTTTGCAATGGCCCCCATTCACCACCATTTTGAAAAGAGGGGTTGGGGTGAGCCCCAAATTGTTATTCGCTTTTGGATAATAGCACTTATTCTAGCCCTGATTGGTCTAGCTTCCCTGAAAGTCAGATAGGTGTTCAAGCCACCTGGCGTAAAAGATAAACAATTTGCTGTCCTCGGTCTGGGCCGTACAGGACTGGCGACCTGTCATGCGTTGAAGCGGGGAGGGGCTAATGTATTGCCCTGGGATGAAGCGGAACATTCTCGGGAATCTGCCCGAAAACAGAATATCGAGCTTGTAGATATCACCAAGGAACGGATTTGGGAAGAAAGCCGGATATCCAGATTGATCGTTTCACCAGGAATTCCCCATCTGTATCCCGAACCTCATCCCATAATTCGAATGGCCCTGAATAGAGGAATACCGGTCGATAATGACATTGGTTTGTTCTTCCACTTCCACGAACATTTCAAGCAAAGCAAACATGAAGGAGAGATTCCAAAAATTGTTGCGGTAACCGGAACAAATGGAAAATCAACCACTGCTGCCCTGATCAACCATGTTTTACAATCACATGGGTACAAAAGTGCCGTGGCGGGGAATATAGGAATAGCGGTATTGGGTTTGGAAAATCTTGAGGAATTGACCCACATTATTCTTGAGGTTTCGTCCTACCAATCGGAGGCCGCCAGCAGGTTAAATCCAGATGTGGCCATTTTTTTGAATCTTGATGAGGACCACTTGGACAGGCATCAGGGGATGGGGGGCTATTTTGCCGCCAAGAGAAGGTTGTTTGATGGAGATAATCTGGAATTGGCCATAATTGGAGTTGATGAACCCGAAGGAGAGTTTTTGGGTAATAATATTGTTTCCAGGGGTCAGGGAACCCGCTTGGCAATAATTTCAAATGATAAATCGAAGAAAATTCCCCATTATGGCATGATTGGCTCAGATAAAACACTGACCGAGGTTTCAGGTGGCAAAGTCATTCGCACATACTCAATGGGAAACAATCCCGGCCTATTGGGCAATCATAACCTTCAGAATGCAGCCGCAGCCTATTTTGCCTGTTGTCATCTGAATGTCCCCGGTGAGAAGGTAATCGACTATTTCAATCTTTTCGATGGCTTGCCCCACAGAAGTCAGGTTGTAGCAAAAAAGAACGGAGTCATCTATATCAATGACTCCAAGGCCACCAATGTCAAAAGTACCACAAGGGCTCTGGAGTCCCACCAAAGAATACACTGGATTGCCGGTGGATTGGCAAAGGATGGTGGTATCAAGACACTCGGAAAATCACTCAACAATGTCAAACATGCGTATTTTTTTGGTCACTCCGCAAAGAATTTTGCTCTTGAACTCGGACAAGTTCCCCATTCGGTATTCCTCAACCTTCCCGAGGCCATAGGGGCTGCATCAACTAACGCCCGGGCAGGAGACACTGTCCTGTTGGCTCCTGCAGCAGCAAGTTTTGATCAATATAGGGATTTTGAGGAGCGAGGATTTCATTTTATCAGTGAAGTCAATAAAATTACTTGAAATATCAGCGTTCATGATTTAATGATTCTTCAGGGTCTTGAGGCCCATTAACCAAAATAGAATCCATCAAGGATCGATTGGTAAGGAAAGAGCAGAGCAGTATCATGACAACAATTACCCACACATGGGAGGAAAACCCCAATTCTGGTGCACACTTTGTAAAATGGTGGCGCGAAGTCGATCGGTTTTCCCTCGCAGCAGTTCTAACCCTGTTCATCATCGGAGTTATCTTGTGTTCTTCGTCAACAACCCCTCTTGCCGAGAGGAACAACGTTCCGTCAATGTATTATTTCTTCCGTCATTTAATCCTTGGGCTTGGAGGGTTATCCGTAATGGTTTTGTTATCCATGCTCCAACCAAAGTCAGCCCTCAGGGCTGGATGTTGGGTATTCCTAGTCTCATTCCTCCTGATATTGTTCTTGCCAATAATCGGTACTGATTTTGGCAAGGGATCGATTCGCTGGTTAAGCCTAGGCTTTACTTCAATACAACCATCGGAATTCCTGAAGCCCGGCTTGATCATATTTTCGGCCTGGCTATTTCGCGGTGCATTTGAAAATAACAACAACTTTGGAATTTATCTTTCCATATTCATTACCCTTATGTGCTGTGTACTTCTGGTATTGCAGCCTGATTTTGGTCAAACGGGATTGGTCATTCTAGGCTGGTGTGCCATATATTTCGCTGCAGGTGCCCCGATCATGCTCCTGATCTTAATTGGTGCCATTCTGATCGCAGGGGCATATTTTGCCTATTCATTTTCATCCCACTTTGCCACTCGAATTGATTCCTTCATATCTTCCATCCTTGGTACAGGTACCAACAATGATCAGGTTGGGATTAGTTTTGCATCCATCCAAAATGGCAGTATTACGGGAACGGGACCAGGTGGAGGCGAATATAAATGGAATCTTCCGGATGGCCATACTGATTTCATTATCGCCATTGCTGCCGAGGAATACGGGTTAATTTTGGTACTGGCCATTATCGCCATCTACCTTTTTATTGTTTTGCGTTCATTCTATCGCCTAAGCAAGGTCCGGGACAATTTTCTATTGTTTGCCGGAACCGGTTTGGTTATCAATATAATAGCCCAAACCTTTATTAACCTGGCTGTATCAGCGAAGCTTTTTCCTCCAACAGGCATGACCTTGCCTCTGATTTCATATGGTGGGTCCTCCATGCTGGCTATTGGAATATCCTTGGGAATGCTGTTCTGTTTTACCAGAATACCAGAGGAAAACGAGAGAGATAATTATATTTTTTAGAATCATGATTTTTTGTTGAATGTCTAGAAAATCGAAGCCTCTCATCATTATTGCTACTGGAGGTACAGGAGGGCATGTCTTTCCTGCCCAGTCGCTGGCTGAGGAAATGGTAGCCAGGGGATGGCGGGTCAAAGTCTGGATGGATCATAGGGTCAAGGCACTGGCCAGAAACTTCCCGCCAGAGTCACAATGTGATCTGATTCCATCAAAACCTTTCTCACAAAAGTCCTTGCTGGCCAAGAT
>CAZHIL010000430.1:0-1697 GCA_964532985.1 uncultured Albidovulum sp.
AAATCACCAGCCCAGAATTCCCAGCAATTTTTACGGAAATACTTAAATCCAGTTCACCATTTGTCAGCTTTCTAACCCGTGCAGTTGGCGTTCCGTTTTAACGATTTTGGATTCTGAATTATTGGTGGAGATTGCCTCGTATCCAGATCAAGAACCAAATCTTGTTTTGTCTTCCCTTAAAATTGGTATTCTTACAAGGCAACTCTTTCTAATTGTGTAAATCTGATATTTCATGAAAAAACAATCAACTCCTCAATGGTGGCTGATTAAGATTTGCTTAAATTCCGATTGAGAATTTTGTAAAATAAACCAAAGTCAATTTTGATTGCCTTGAATTGAAGGAACCTATGAATAATTCCACCGGTAAATATCAGGTATTGGCTCGAAAATACCGACCGACAAAATTTTCCGAGGTTATTGGCCAGGATGCCTTGGTAAGGGTAATCGAGAATTCATTTAAGTCAGGCAGGATCGCTCAAGCCTTTATTCTGACAGGGGTAAGGGGTGTTGGAAAAACGACAACTGCCCGATTGCTGGCCAAAGGCATGAATTGCATAGGCAAGGATGGCACAGGTACAGTTACTACGGAACCTTGTAATGAATGCACCCATTGCATTGCCATCGCCAATGGCAATCACATGGATGTTCTTGAAATGGATGCTGCATCCAGGACAGGGGTCAATGATATCAGGGAATTGCTTGAAACCGTCCAGTATCAACCAAATACTGCAAGATACAAGGTCTATATCATTGATGAAGTGCACATGCTCTCAAGAAGTGCTTTTAATGCCCTCTTGAAGACATTGGAAGAACCACCAGAGCATGTGGTATTCATTTTTGCAACAACCGAAATTCGTATGGTGCCGGTTACGATTTTATCCCGGTGTCAACGATTTGATCTGCGGAGGATAGAACCTCATGTATTGATAAAACATCTTCAGTCGATTGCCGACCAAGAAGGTGCCCGGGTAGATGAGGATGCCATGAAACTTCTTGTCAGAGCTGCCGAGGGATCAGTTCGTGATGGAATCAGTCTTCTGGATCAGGCAATTTCCTTTTCCACGGGACACATAACTGCAGAGGTTACCAGGAATATGCTGGGTCTCGTTGACAAGGGTAGAATTCTGGATTTGGTCGAAGTAATATTTAAGGGAGATGCTGCCGGTGCCTTGGAAGAATTGAAGGCACAATACAATGATGGCGCCGACCCTCAAACCATTTTAATGGATCTTTCGGAAACAATTCATTTTCTGACTGTCGTTAAAATCAATGACAAAACCCTTGATGACCCTACTTTGTCTCCGGAAGAGAAGACCAGAGGCTTGGAATTGAGTTCAAAACTGTCATTTCCAGTTTTGCATCGTGCCTGGCAAATGTTGCTGAAAATATTAAAGGAATTGTCCTATTCACCAGATCACATGATGGCAGCAGAAATGGCCATGATCAGGTTGACCCATGTTGCAGAATTACCTACTCCCCATGAAATGGCTAAAAAACTTTCCGCCGAGAAAGGTAATCAACCTGCTACAGAAACTGGAAATCCCCCTGTAGAAAGAACTTCAGTTGAAATGGTTCAAGCAGAAAGAAGGGAAATTCCACCTTCCATCAAAAGCAAGGATGAAGGAAATATCGAAGAATTTTCTGCAGAACCAAAAACCGAGTTGAGAGAACCACTAGTAGAAAAGCCCAATCATGCA
>CAZHIL010000431.1:0-7221 GCA_964532985.1 uncultured Albidovulum sp.
GCGGCTAAACTGAGACGGGCTCAGGAAGCTGCAGAAAGAGCACGTCCTTACTCAGAAAAAATGGATAAGGTAGTAGCCAATCTGGCGTCATCATTCCAAGGGGGAGGATCGGTACCCAAAGTCATGTCCGGCAGTGGGAGCGATCAGGTTCACCTACTGATTGTCGCAACGGCTGAACGGGGGCTATGCGGTGGGTTCAATTCATCCATAGTTCGTTTGGCAAGACAACACGCCAGAAGCCTGATTGGTCAGAACAAGCAGGTAAAGATTTTGACTATTGGCAAGAAGGGACGGGAGCAGTTAAAGCGTGAATTCGAAACTTACTTTGTTGACCATGTTGATTTAACTCAATATAAGACAATCAGATACGGTATTGCCCAGGAAATAGGTGAGAAGGTATTGGACCTGTTTGAGGCAAATGAATTTGATGTTGCTACCGTATTTTTCAGTAGATTTCAGTCCGTTATTACCCAGAACCCGACTGCCCAGCAGATTATTCCGGTAGAGGTCAAGGAAGATTATGGGGAAAAGGGGTTTTACGATTTTGAACCGGACGAAACCGAACTTTTGGTGGATTTGCTTCCTCAGGCAATAATTAACCATATTTTTACGGCCCTTTTGGAAAACGCCGCCTCGGAACAGGGTGCCCGGATGTCCGCAATGGACAATGCAACACGAAACGCCGGAGAGATGATAGACAAACTTACAATCGTTTACAACCGTTCCCGCCAGGCAGCGATTACCAAGGAACTTATAGAAATCATATCGGGTGCAGAAGCACTTTGAGAATTTGGAGAAGACCATGGATGCAATAGTTGAGCCAAACCAGAAAGCAGGTAAAGGCAAGGTAAAACAGGTTATCGGAGCTGTCGTTGATGTGCAGTTCAGTGAATATCTGCCTGAAATTCTGAACGCTCTGGAAACTGAAAATCAAGGCAAAAGGCTTGTTCTTGAAGTTGCGCAGCATCTTGGAGAAAACACTGTTCGAACCATTGCCATGGATTCAACCGAAGGGCTGGTTCGGGGCCAGGAAGTAACCGATTCGGGTGGACCCATTACAGTACCGGTTGGTGATGCAACCCTAGGTCGAATTATCAACGTGGTTGGTGAATCCGTCGATGAAAAAGGACCCGTTGAAGCTGAGGAAAGCAGAGCCATTCACCAACCTGCGCCGGAATATTCCGAACAATCAACAGAAACGGAAGTTCTTGTTACTGGTATCAAGGTCATTGACTTGTTGGCGCCATACGCCAAGGGTGGAAAGATCGGCCTGTTTGGTGGTGCCGGAGTTGGTAAAACCGTTCTGATTCAGGAATTGATCAACAATATCGCCAAGGTTCATGCCGGTTTTTCCGTATTTGCCGGAGTTGGTGAGAGAACCAGGGAGGGTAATGACCTCTATCACGAATTTATCGAATCAGGCGTTATCAACATTGATGATTTGACAAAATCCAAGGTGTCGCTCGTTTACGGCCAGATGAATGAACCACCTGGGGCTCGAGCCAGGGTCGGATTGACAGGCTTGACGTTGGCTGAGCAATTCAGGGATCAGTCCGGCACGGATGTTTTGTTTTTTGTTGACAATATTTTCAGATTCACACAGGCCGGTTCCGAGGTTTCGGCCCTTCTGGGACGAATTCCGTCAGCTGTTGGATATCAGCCAACACTGGCAACGGACATGGGTGCCCTTCAGGAAAGAATTACATCGACCAGGGCTGGTTCAATTACCTCCGTGCAGGCCATTTATGTACCTGCCGACGATTTGACCGACCCGGCACCTGCCACTTCATTTGCCCATTTGGATGCAACCACCGTTTTGTCGAGGGCGATATCCGAACTGGGTATCTATCCGGCAGTGGATCCGCTGGATTCCACCTCGAGGATTTTGGACCCGGCAGTAGTTGGTGAAGAACATTACAAGGTTGCTAGGGATGTCCAGGGTATTCTCCAAAGATACAAATCCCTTCAGGACATAATTGCCATTCTGGGTATGGATGAACTCTCAGAGGAAGATAAGATCACTGTAGCCCGAGCAAGAAAAATTCAAAGATTCCTGTCACAACCATTTGATGTGGCAGAAGTCTTTACAGGTTCACCAGGTGTTCAGGTCCCACTCGAAGTTACCATTGAAAGTTTCAGGCAAGTTGTTGCTGGTGAATGCGATCAATATCCTGAAGCAGCCTTCTATATGGTTGGTGGTATCGAAGAAGTTGCTGCCAAGGCCCATAGCTTGGCCGCCGAAGCTGCATAAATGGGATATTCTTGATCATGCATTTTGATTTGGTTTCTCCCGAAAAAAGCGTAGCCTCGATTGAGGTTGATGCAGTAGATTTGCCCGGTGTTGAAGGTGACATGACAGCCATGGATGGTCATCTTCCCATGCTGACTAGTTTGCGCCCCGGGCTTGTCAAGGCCAGGGCTGGCGGTGATGAAACCAGGTTTGTTGTGGCAGGGGGATTTGTCGAAATTACTGCTGACAGCGTGACCGTTTTGGCTGATGAGGTTTTCCTTGAAGAAGAGTTTACCTCCTCGGTTCTGGATGATCTTTTGGAACGGTTGGAACAGACAGCCAGCACCAAGGAAATGCAGGAAAAGGACAAGGCCCAAAAGAGATTGGGTGATGCCCTTTCACTGAAGGCCCATATTTCCCATTAGGGTAATTCCCTACCTGATACTAAAAATGGGAGCCGTCTATTCGGTGTTTGTACTACTAAACAAGGGAAGATCGCTGTTCCCGTAAAGCCACTCAATATTCTTGGCCTGAAACAGGCTGGATACGGAAGTACCACCTGCAATACTCAATATGGCTCTGGCAAAGAGGGGTGCAGTGCTCAATACCCTTATCTTGGGTGATTCCTTTTGAGCAGCATCAATTTCAATGGTATCGGTTATTACCAGGGAACTAAGTGCAGAATCCTCAATTTTTTGGTGAGCAGAATTTGAAAGAACACCGTGGGTAATGTATGCATGTACTTCAGTGGCTCCCTCTTCTACTAGCAAGTTGGCTCCCTTGCAAAGTGTTCCTGCAGTATCACAAATATCGTCAACCAAGATGCATTTTCGACCTTTAACAGTTCCAATAACACTCATCTCGGCCACTTCACCCGGTTGTGCCCGACGTTTGTCAATGACTGCAAGATCAACCCCTAATCTTTTTGCAAGTTCCCTAGCTCTGGCCACACCTCCAATATCAGGTGAAACAACTACCAAATCGTTCATATTGCTTTGAAACAATCTTCTTAAATCAATTTCAAAAATCGGTGAGGCATAAAGGTTATCAACCGGAATATCGAAAAAGCCCTGTATCTGAGCTGAATGAAGGTCCATGGTCAGAACACGGGAACACCCTGCCTGGGCAATCAGGTTGGCTACCAGCTTGGCTGAAATGGGGGTTCGTGCCTTGGTTCTTCGGTCCTGACGGGCATAGCCAAAATAAGGGATAACTGCGGTAACCCTAGTGGCAGATGATCTCCTGAGTGTATCCGAAATTATGAGCAATTCCATCAGATGGTCATTGGCCGGTTTGGAAGTAGATTGAAGGATGAACAAGTCTTCACCACGAACATTCTCATAAAGTTCAACATAAACTTCCTTGTCGTTGAATCTTTCTACTCTTGACGGAACGAGACCTATTTCACTCCCGGTTTGAGAGGAGATACTTTGGGCTATATTTTGTGCCAGATTCGGATTTGCATTTCCGGATACGAGCTTCAGGTTAGCAAAAGGAGACATCAACCAATTTTCCATAATTTAGAATAGTTCTTGATGTAAACGAAACCGAGCAATAATTTATTACGAAACTGAAAATCAATACGCTTTTGTGAAAATAATGGAAGGGAAGTGAGTAAAGATATCCAAGTATTTTTCCAAATGGGAAACTGCTGATTAAACCTCTAAAATAACAACTGGTATTATATACTTTTCTGGTTACTTTGTTTTATTGAATGTTCTTTTTTTGTCATAAAAATTTATCGAGAACCGGTTTCAAATTTGCTAGTTTCCCTTTAACACAAGCAACTTCATTAGAGGATTTGTCCATGAAAACAATTTCATATTATTTTTCCGTTCTATCTCCATTTACCTATTTTGCCGGAGATCGGCTGGAACGAATCGCTGCACACCATGGAGTTGCAATTGATTATCTTCCAATGGATATTATGGGATTATTTGGCAAAACCGGAGGACTACCACCGAAGGATAGACATATCTCAAGGCAAAATTACCGCATGCAGGAAATCCAAAGAATTGCTGAGCATTCGGGGATGCCGGTCAATTTAAAACCGAAATTTTGGCCAACAGATCCAAAACCGGCATCCTTCACCATAATCAATGCCCCAAATGAACAGGGAGACAAGGGACAACTTGTTCGAAATTATCTGACGGCATGTTGGGCCGAAGACCGGGACATATCTGCCCCTAGTGTTGTTCAGGATTGTTTGAAAGCCGCTGGATTTGATCCTGAAATTGCTGAAAACGACAATACCCAGGCGATGGAGATATTCGAAAAGAACACTCTAAGGGCTGAGGAAGACCATGTATTCGGTTCTCCATCATATGTAATTGATGGCCAAGTGTTCTGGGGTCAGGACCGTTTGGACTATCTGGAATGGTACCTAACGAAATAAGCAATCACATTCTAATATTGTGCAGGTGAGTATAGTAAGACCTAGCAGGATTTGACCAAATTGACGAAGGTTTCTATCTCTTCATCTGTTGTAGACCAGTTGCATACCATTCTAGCTTTTAATGATTCCTTGGGATTGCCCTCAAGGGATTGATTTGGTGGCCATAAATAATAGGCTGCCTTTTTGCTGAAAGCCAGGTTGTGAATTTCTCTCGGCAATGAAGGAAACACCATGTTTACATCCGTTGGATGTTCGATTTTCACCGTTTCCTGATTGGTGAGTTCTCGAGAAAGTTTGGCTGCTGCAGAATTTGCCTTTTGGGCCAATTGCAACCATAGGTCATCCTTCAGATAAGCTTTCATCTGGACTGAAAGAAAACGGTGTTTGGAAAAAAGATGTCCTCCCCTTTTTCGGCGAAGTTCGAATTCCCAGGCAAGGGAGGGATTAAATATTATAACGGCTTCAACTCCAAGCAAGCCATTCTTAGTACCTCCAAAGGACAATATATCGACACCAGCCTTCCAGGACAGTTCTGCAGGTGAGCAGCCAAGTTTTACAAGAGCATTGGCAAAACGGGCACCATCCATATGGACCGGCAGATCAAAATCCTTTGCCAAAGAGGTAAGTTCAACTATTTCATCCAGAGTATAAACAGCACCCAATTCAGTAGCGTTGGTTATTGAGAGTGCTCCCTTTTGTACATTGTGTACACCAATAATGCCTGTTGATGAAATCGCTTTAGCCAGTTGCTGAGGATCAATCTTTGCATGCTTGCCCCCTACGGTTGTCAGTTTGGAACCACCTGTGAAAAATTCAGGAGCTCCACATTCATCTTCCTGAATATGCGAGTGCTCGTGACAAAAAATTGTAGACCAGGATGGACAAAGGCATGCTAGGGAAAGGGCATTGGCAGCAGTTCCTGTCGCCACCAGATAAATGGCAGCATCAGGAGCTTCAAAAATCTCTCTCAACTGGTTTTCGACCTTTCCCATCAGGCTGTCGCCACCATAGGAATTCTGATAGCCCTTGTTAGCCGATATGACAGCTTCTACTATTTCAGGAGCTGCAGGGCCCGAATTATCCGATGCAAAATTCATTTTTCCTGTACCTCTACAATGTGATTTTGAATGTCATGTTCAGAAACTTCCGTTTCGGAAACTACCCAATTCCTGACGGAAATTCCCTGCTCATGAACCGTATTTCTATCTCCCGATACCAAATGATGCCAATCATGGAGTTGCTTGTTTTCGTGCAAAAGCCTGTAGGCACATGTCGATGGCAACCAATATGACCGTTCTTCAAGAAGTTCCGGGGTAATTTTTACACAGTCATGGACAATGTTTTTGCGTTCTTCATAATGCTTGCATTGACAAGTCGAACAGTCCAGCAGTCGACACGCGACATTGGTGAATTCAACCTTGCTTTCATCGTATGAATCGAATTTGAACAAACAACATTTCCCACAACCATCACAGAGATCTTCCCATTCCGCTGGAGTCAAATCCTTAAGCCCAAATCGTTGCCAGTAATTTTTTCTTTTTACCTTCGGAAAAAACATACCCATTAGGGTTCCCGTAAACAAATGGTAGATTGGATTGATAATGGAAGTCATTTTGATTGGGAGTTGACAATGCTAGCTGAATTTACCTTGACACACTCGCAAGGTATTCACGTGATTTTTGGCAGTCACTTTTCATTTGAGTGACAAGGTCATCAACCGAATCAAACTTGATTTCGGGCCTCAGGTAATGAACCAGTGAGACAGAAATATGCTCCCCATAAATATCTCCGTTGAAATCATATATGTAGGTTTCCAGATTGGGATTGAAATTTCCGAACGTGGGTTTGGTCCCAATTGAGGATGCACCCAGATAATTTCCCTTATATTTACCGGTTAAAATATCAACGAAAACTGCATAAACACCAAATTTGGGTATAACCACTCCATCAAAATCCAGATTGGCAGTTGGAAATCCAATGCTCCTGCCATTTTTCTGACCTTTCTTGACCACCCCCTCGACACTGTGCCACCTGTCAAGACAATCTCTGGCTACCTGGAGATTACCCTCTTTCAGAGCTGTTCTTACGGTAGATGAAGAATATGTCAGATAGGAATTGGAATGTTTGGGCAAGACAGTAACTTCAAATCCGAGGGATGATCCCATAAGAACGAGTTGTTCGGTGTCCCCCTGTCTTTTTTTACCATATCGAAAGTCCTCTCCAACAACAACGTGAGATACCTTCAGGCCATCAAGAAGAACCTGTGTTATGAATTCCTCAGAGGTTAGGTTTGATAGGTGCTTATCAAACTGGATTTCAAACAAGGCATCAAAACCGCAGGCTTCAATCAGATTGGCCCTTGTTTCCGAAGTAACTAGACGAAATGGTGGACTATCAGGGGAGAAATATTGCCTTGGATGTGGTTCAAATGTTAGGATTGCAGAGGGAATGCCTTCTTTTTGGGCAATTTCCCTAGTTATAGAGAATACTTTTTTGTGTCCCAAGTGAATGCCATCGAAATTACCAATGGCAACAGCGGAATTGGCGAATTCCTCTGGAATGAACTTAAAGGTATCAAATCGTTTCATTGTCCAAG
>CAZHIL010000432.1:0-6309 GCA_964532985.1 uncultured Albidovulum sp.
AGTGTACCCAATTTGGCAGCCGCCATCATCAGGAAAACTGTCTGCTCGGAAACGGCTATCGAATTAACAGAACCCACCAATGCCAAGGGAATCCCCAAACGATTACACTCATCAAGGGGGATATTGTCATAACCAACACCATGTCGCGAAACTACCTTGAGTTTCTTTCCTTTTTGCAGTACTTTTTCGGGAAGGGTAGAAACCCTTATTGTCAGGGCATCAGCATCCTCGATATGGGCCAGGATATTTTCTTCCGATACGTCCGTGATAAGCTGATAGCTTACATCGTTTCTGGCATCAATAAGTTGCAATGCTTCCTGGTGTAGAGGTTCAATAACTAAGATTTTATACATTCTGGCTTTTCCCGAATTTAGGGATTAATTTTGACAAACCCAAAACAATGTCGGATTTTCAATCAAATTCGAATGTAATTTATTATTCAAGTATTTCCAGATTTCTTGATTGAGAAGAATGTTCCCGGGGATTAAATTTTTCCAACACTGGTAAGATTGGTTCTAAAATTCAGGCTTTCAAAACAAATATGGATGAGTAAAGCATTCTATCAGGTAAACCGGAAATATTGGTCGTTCGATTATCTTTATTGAATACATGCGATCGTTGTATAAATGGTGGCATTTAGAACTGAAACTGGAAAAGGATAAGCATGAAAAAAATTAGATGGGGAATCGTTGGTGGTGGTGAAGGCAGTCAAATAGGTTTTGCCCATAGGGCAGGTGTTGCTGTCGAAGAGAAATATGATTTTGTCGCCAGTGCCCTGGATATTGATCCTGCCAAGGCAAAAGAGTTTGGTATTCGATTGGGAGTTTCACCTGATCGTGCCTATGGCAATTGGCAGGAAATGCTACAATCTGAGAGGGCAAGGCCAGACAGAATTGAGCTAGTAACTGTTGCTACTCCAAATGACACCCATTTTGAAATTTGTAAATCCTTCATGGAAACAGGTATAGACGTTTTCTGTGAAAAACCTCTGACAATCAACGTTGAAGAAGCCAGGGAACTGGTCAAGTTGGGAAAAAAACTAGATCGGGTTTGTGCCGTGAATTTTGGTTATACCGGTTATCCGATGATCAGACAAATGAGGGAAATGGTACTTCGGGGAGATCTAGGAAAAACAAGAGTGGTGTTTACCCAGTTCGCGGGTGGATTCATGGCTGAATCAAATTGGCAGGATGATCCCCGTATCGGGTGGCGATTTGATCCCAAGAAAGCGGGCATTTCTGCGGTTACCCTTGATCTGGGTAGTCATGCCATGCATTTGGCCTGTTTTGTAACAGGTCAGAAGGTAAATAGGGTATCTTCTGATTTTGCAGTTGGAGTACCCGGAAGAGAATTGGAGGATGACTCCCTTACCGCCTTCAGATTACAGGATGGAACCATTGGCAGACAATGGGTAAGTGGACTTGCATACGGCAGAATACATGGGCTGTCGATTCAGATATTCGGTGAACTAGGTGGATTAAGATGGCAACAGGAACAACCTAATCAATTGTATTGGACCAAAGGGAAGGAAGCCACAAAAATACTGGAGAGGGGAGCACCCTACCTTTATGATGAAGCAAACCGTGCTAGCAGGGTTACAATTGGACACCCCGAAGGAATGCCCTTGGCATTTTCAACCCTCTACAAGGATCTAGCAGAGGTGATCAATTGCCGTAAGGAAGGCAAAAAACCGGATCAGTCAGCATTGACTTACCCCAGTTTTGAGGACGGTTTGCACATGGTGGAAGTTGTGTTTTCGCAAGTTGAATCTTCCAAGGAAGGTGGCCAATGGACCGAAGTTCCGGATTGGGATAACTGATTATCAATTCCCAATAGAACTTACTCGATTTCTGAAACCCGAACTGGCCTGTTTTCTTCAAGTGAACGGTTAGCGGTTTCTGCCAACAAGAGTGCTTGGTATCCATCCTCAATGCCAACCGGAAAGTTGCCTCCATTCTTGATAGATTCAGCAAAAACTTCAAATTGATGTAGATATGCTTCAGTGTATCTTTCAATAAAGAAATTCTGATAGGGTGAACCACTTTCGGTATACGAGGCAGAAAACAATTGTACCTCATTTTCCCTTTTGTTACCGGAAATGAGCATTCCCTTCGATCCAAAAGCCTCAACCCGTTGGTCATAACCATAGATGGCACTTCGGGAATTATTGATATGAACCATTTTACCACTTTCGGTCTTCATGATGACCATTGTGGTATCGTAATCATTGATCTCTTGACCCAATTGAGGATCAACCAGCGCTTCTCCGGTTGCAAAAACTTCGATGGGTTCTTCATCAAGCAAATATCTGGCCAGATCAAAATCATGGATGGTCATATCCTTGAAAATGCCACCTGAAGCCTGGAGATATTCCTTGGGAGGCAATCCGGGATCTCTTGATGTAATTATCACCTGATGCAATTCACCAATCAAACCCCCTTCCATCAGCCTTTTCATTCTCGAATGACCTGGATCAAACCTCCTGTTGAAACCAAGCTGAACCCTTCCTCCCCGGGCAATCACATGATCCCTGCATTTACGGGCCCGGTTCAGATCAAGATCCAGGGGCTTTTCACAAAAAACAAATTTTCCTGCAGAAGAGAACCGTTCTATCAAATCCGAATGGGTTTCGGTTGATGAGGAAATTACTACGGCCTTTATTTCGTTATTGCTTTCGATTGATGCCAAATCTGGTGCGATATCAACACCCAGGGACGAATTCAAACTCCGAACGAATGAATCATTGATATCATATACAGAAAACAGATTGAACGAACTGCTTTGATGAATGTTGTTGCAATGCATTTGGCCAATACGACCGCAACCGATAACTGATACATTGATCATGGATGAATTTCCCGAATTGTATATAGAATTAAGCGTGAAAAAATATCACTGACTAGGGCATAGATACAATCATTTAGTGCCTTCTTTTCCAAGAAGCAATTAATTCTTTTAGTTCCCTTGTCCAGTTGAATATTTGGTTATTTTTTCCATCTTTTCCCCAAAATGGCTTTGGGTCAGGATACTGTAATGACCCTTCCAGGGTTTTCGTGGCAGCAACAATATCGACTGCCTCGGAAAGCCACCCATCAACCGTACAGGTTACATGGGTCATGTAACCTGGCCGATCAAGAACACTGGTGATAACGTCCAACGGCAAGAATCGTAACATCTCTTCTCTGAAACATCTTTGGGTCTTGGGATCCTGAAGCATGTTAGGCATGGTTGCCAATCGTTCGCCAAAGTCCTTGATGCCAAATTCTATAACCTGTCCGGTGACAAAATCGGGATTAGGCTGTACTTTCTGTCGGTCCAGCCAGGTAATATTCCAGATATCGCGAAATCGAATTCGGTCACCGGTGGTGGAAAACCTGATACGGGTCAGGAAAACGGGGATCAAAAAAACGATTTCTTGGACTGGACAATCGAATCAGGTGTCAATTGTTGCGGGAAATGGTAAATGAACCGAATAATTTGATTTAGCTCGCCGATTAGGGATTTGCATTAGTTCTTGACTACCCCCCCCCCAAAAATGATAATAACGCTAAAAACAGATTAAAATTTTTGAGTTAAAGTGAAAGGAAGAGATACATGAACACACAATCACAAATCCAAAACCAATTAATTGCCAGGGCTACAGCGGACGAAACATTCAGAGCACAGCTCTTGGAGAATCCAAGGGCAGCCATCAAGGACGAGACCGGACTATCGGTTCCAGATGGCATCAACATCCGTGTTGTTGAAGACAATGAGTCTGACTATCATCTTGTCCTTCCACCTGCAGGTCGGAACCTGTCTGACCAGGAAATCGGAGGGGTGGCCGGCGGATTAATTGGTGATATTGGCTCTTGGTGAACCTTTTGTCGTGACTCCGACGGTCATGGTTCACCACGCCGGTAGGCCCGGTGCTGGGTGATCCTGTCGGGGTTATTTCGCTTGGCACATGAACTTGCGAAACTAAACCATAAAACACCTTGGAGGGGTGTCCACCATTTTCTTGAGGCAGCGGGGGAAGGCTTTCATTCGTTTGCGAGACCCGCAAGTATAAGAGTCTACAAACCGTGCCGCGGTGCTTCGCCCCCACTCTTAAGGTATGACATGTATTTCTTGAAAGCATCCCCGCAGTCCGCTTCATGCGGGTCCAGAACATGCGTGCTGAAAGGCTGAACCCTCCATTGGCGGGATATGCATAACGGGCACATCAGGAAACTCGTGATCGCCGGTGGCGGCACGGCGGGATGGATGGCTGCGGCAATGTTCGCACGCCATTTCGGCAAGACTCTCGACATTGCCCTCGTGGAATCCGATGAAATCGGAACTGTCGGTGTGGGCGAAGCAACGATCCCGCCGCTGCATCTTTTCCATAAATACATGAACGTGAGTGAACCCGAGTTCCTCCGCGCCGTTCAGGGTACTTTCAAGCTTGGAATTTTCTTCGAGAACTGGCGGAACCTAGGTGAGAACTACTTCGGTTCCTTTGGATGGGCCGGTAGGGAACGCTGGTCGGTGGGCTTTCATAATTATTGGCTGAGGGGGCACCTCCTGGGGCTGACCCGGGGATACGGAGAATACTGTCTGGAAACATCCGCGGCTTTACGCAACAAGTTTGCCATTAGCCTGAACACCAGCTTGAACTATGCTTATCATATCGACGCTGGACTCTACAGCCAATTCTTGCGAGGGATTGCCGAGGAGTCCGGTGTCATTCGCCATGAAGGAAGAATTGACCAGGTGGAACAGGATCCGGCCAATGGGTTCATCACCGGCCTCCGTCTGCAGTCCGGAAAGCGGGTCATGGGTGACCTGTTTATCGATTGCACCGGCTTTCGAGGGCTTCTGATCGCCAAGACCCTGAATGTCGGTTTCGATGACTATAGCGACTTCCTGTTTTGTGACAGTGCAATCGCGGTACCCACCGCAGCGCTCGGACCCCCATCTCCGTACACTCGCGCGACAGCCCATGAAGCTGGATGGCAATGGCGTATTCCGTTGCAGCACCGGGTTGGAAACGGCATGGTATTCAGTTCCCAGCACTGGTCCGATGACGAGGCTCAGGCACGCCTGCTTGATAATGTCCAAGGTACCGTGCTCGCAGAGCCCCGGTTGATCCGTTTCAAGGCCGGTCAAAGGCGGCGGTTTTGGTACAAGAACTGCGTTGCCCTAGGGCTGGCGTCAGGTTTCCTGGAACCACTGGAATCAACCAGCATCCACCTCATTCAACGCGGCATCACCCGCTTAGTCCAGATGTTTCCCGACAAGGGAATTCGCGAACCCGCCATCGCCGAATTCAACGCCAAGATGCAGGACGAGATTAACAATATCCGGGACTTTCTCATCTTCCACTACCACGTGACCAACCGGTCGGATACGCCTTTCTGGCAAGAGGGCCAAGCCATGGACATTCCCGACTCTCTGACGCACCGAATCCAGTTGTTTCGACAAACGGGCCGGATTGCTTGGAACCCGGGGGAACTGTTCAGCACAACGTTTTGGGTGCAGCTCATGCTCGGACAGGGACTGATTCCGGAACAGTATCACCCTGTTGTCAATGCGATGAGCAAGGATGAGCTCGGGAAATATCTGGTCGACATCCACCGACAGGTCGAAAAGCATGTCGATCAGCTTCCTAACCACCAGCAGTTCATTGACGATTACTGCAAAGCGCCACTCGTCTGATGCCACGACTCCCGTCATCAATATGCAGCAGGCGCAGAACAACAGGCTGGTGTCAGGATCAATGCAGAGAGAACCGTCTTGACCGAGGGGATGTCGGCCCGAGTGGTGCTAGGCTTCCGGGCAAGGAGGCGGGTGGCTGGAGGCTCACCCGGAACGTCCCTCGTCACTTTGACCGGGACGCCGACATGGAACGGCACAGGATCAAGAACATCTTTTCCAAAATCAAAGAGTTCCACGCCATCGAAACGCGGTACGACAAGACCGCATCAATCTTTGTAGCGGGGATTCACCTGGTCGCCGGTGTGGTGTCCGCAAGATGAATGTCGACGCTCTTAGGAACCATCAGTGGAGAAAGGCATAAACGCAATGACGCAGCTTCGTGACCTGCTCGAGGTACTACGGCCACAAATTCCCGAATCCTTGTTTGATGGACGGGGTCGGGACCAACTGTTGCTGCGGGTCGGAGATTTTCCCGCAGCCGTCGCGGCCAACCTGTGCATCTTCGAACTGAGACTCGACGACCCGGAACCGGCTGCTGACTTCTCGGTCACCGTGACCTCCTCACGGGTCCCACACCATTACCTGGCGGGCACCGACGAGGCAGCGGCGACATCCCTGAAAGCCTGGCTC
>CAZHIL010000433.1:0-8628 GCA_964532985.1 uncultured Albidovulum sp.
TTGTTGATATCCATACAATAGGTGAAAACAGTGCCGATTACACCTTTTCAAGGGAAGCAATGTGATGGTTTGGGGGGCTTGAAACCTGACTGTTGGTGGGGTTGGTGCTATGAGTCTTTAATTAGTTGCTTTGGTATAATAAATCAAAACCATCGTACTAGGCCCTAACAATGATGGTCCATTTAAAAACAGCTTGAGGTTTGGTATATTAACTTCGTGCAGTATAATCACTTGGCATGTCAATAATTGCTTGGTGGTGTCAACAAAAAATTCCGCTTTTATGCTCTTTGTTCAATTTGCTATTATACGGGCATTCATCAGTATAGATCGCAATAACAACATCTCTTATCAGAATAGGCCTCTTATAATGAACTTGATTGAAAAGGAATTTTGAATATTCTGAAGTTTACCTGTTAGGTTAGAAAAAGGCAATCGTGATAAAATACTTAAAGTGCAGTTTTCACATGAATCTAACGGTTTTTGTATATCGATAATCAGGTAATATTATCAGGAAAAAAAATGAAGGCAGGGCCAGTAACTATACGTGAATTATTACAAACACGACAACGATTTTGCGTCCCTATTTATCAAAGGCACTATGTTTGGAATCAAGATAAGCAATGGGAACCCTTCTGGAATGATATTCGTACTAAGGCAATAGAACGATTAAATAATCGTGAAAGACGGTTTTCACACTTTATGGGGGCTGTTGTATTAGAAGCTCGACTAACTTCCACATCAAAACAAGTTACATCTTTCCAAGTTGTCGACGGACAACAACGTTTGACTACTTTCCAACTCTTTCTTGCAGCAGCAAGAGACTATGCCTCAGGGATAGAATTAAATAAAACTGCTAGACATATTGATTTGTTTATCCTTAATGAATCACAAGACCTCATGGAGAATTCTGAGGTGGAAAAATTTAAAGTTTGGCCTACAAAATATGATAGGGAACTTTTCCAAGATATAATTACTGCTGGACGTTCTGAACTTAGGAAGAAGTACTCTGAATATTTCTATAAAAAGCAAGATAAAATACTTCCTTACAAAAATAAAGTCCCTAAGTTGCTTGGTGCATATGGTTTTTTCTTTGATTCAATCAAAAATGCCGTAGAATCTGATGAACTAGTAGATGACTTTGCAGAGTCTAATGTTTTTGAAAGGGTTGGAAATAAAAAGACAACTAATACAAGCAAAGACTCAGAACTAAGACTTACTTTGATTTCTGATCGACTTCATGCCTTATGGGAAGCATTAATCGAAGAATTCAAAGTTGTAGAAATAAGATTAGAAGAGGGTGATGATGCCCAAGTCATTTTTGAAACTTTAAACGAACGTGGTGAACCACTTCTTGCAGCTGATTTGGTACGTAACAATATTTTTCATCGTGCTGATGCAAGACAAGAGAATGCGGAATTACTTTTTGAAAAATACTGGAAGGTTTTTGAAGATCCTTTCTGGAGTACCGAAGAGAAGCAGGGACGTTATAAAAAAGCTCGAATCGAATTTTTTCTAGCAAATTTTATAGCTGGGAAAATTGCTTCTGAAGTGACAATGACCAAACTTTTCAGCGAGTATAAGTCTTTCATAAAAATACAAGCGAACAAGTCTAATGGTGGTTATGCGAAAGTTCGAGATGAACTCCAAGACCTTTGTAAATTTGGAAATTTATATCAACAATTAGTGAAACGTAATCACGATGATCCCTTAGGTAATTTTGCTGAACGTTTATACCCATGGGAAGTAACAACTGTATACCCTCTTGTATTAAGACTGTGGTCACAAGATTCTATGGAAATTTATGAGAAGAAACAATGTCTAGAGTACATTTTGACTTACATAGTGAGACGTGCAATTTGTGGAAAAACAACAAAAAATTATAACAAGTTTTTTTTGTCAGTACTTCGCCATCTTGAGTTAAATGGTTTTACACAAGAGAACTTTTTAAATTATCTTAAATCACAAACTTATGAAAGTAGTCGATTCCCAAATGATGAAGAGTTTAAAAATTCATGGATAGATTTACCTGTTTATCGTAGAACAATGTCTTCACATAGAGTACGAATTATATTGGAAGCAATTGAGCGAAAGAAACGAGAAAAATTTCATGAGACACAAAAACTCGCTGAATATTTAACAGTAGAGCATATATTACCCATGAATTGGGAGAATCATTGGCCCTTACCAAATGGGGGTAAACCAGAAAGATATGATTACCTACTGAAGTTTTCTCATAATGAAGAAGATGGGGGCAGAATTGGAGAAATATTGCGAAGAGAACGATTATTAAACACTTTTGGGAATCTAACTCTTCTGACTAAATCATTGAATAGCAGTATCAAAAACAGTCCATTTCAAGAAAAACGAAGGGCTTTGGACGAACATTCCCTACTGGTGCTCAATAAGGAAATTTTAAGGTATAATCATTGGGATGAGGATTGTATCATAGAACGGGGAAAGGCTTTATTCGAAATTGCACTGAATTTGTGGCCTTACCCTACTTGAGGATTGAGGTAGGTGTTTTAATACCCTACCGTGATTACTGTTGGATTCAACCCTCATTTTAATATTATTGCAATAATAAAAGCCTACTTACCGGTAATAATCTTCACCACCACTTGAGCAGGCAGGTCGTTAAGGTTTTGAGAATTCTTTCCCAAATTGATCATTGTCTGATTTAAAATGTCGACTTGAGCATTCTGTTCTGAAGGTTCAGAAGCAATTTTTTTCAGTTCAACAAACAAATTTTCTGGGGTCATTTTTTTACCCAATAATTCTGGTACTGCTCTTGTGGATGTAATCAGGTTAACAAGAGTAACAGTATCAACCAACAACATAGAACCTATTATTTGTCGTGATAACCAGCTCAGATCATAACCAATTACCATTGGAGTGGAGGTTGCTGCCAATTCAAGGGATACTGTACCAGAACAGGCCAAGGCAAGGTTGGAAACCGAAAACAGGGATAACTTCATCCTTTCTCTTTGACTGGAATCCATCCCGGGTGTTTGAAAGAACCTTGTACCTTCAGGCCATCCAAATTTATTCCTGTCTTTCAATATGCCAGTAAATTGAGGAGTAGGAGCTACAACAATTTGATAATCTGGAAATTCAGTTTGGAACAAACCTGCAGCCTTGCCAAACACTGGTCCCATTTTGGTTATTTCCGATTTTCTGGACCCCGGCAATATGAGAAGGGTAGGTTTATCGGGTTCTAATTCAAGGTATGAAGAAACCAGACCTATTTCTTGTTTATCCGGTTGTTTGATGTTTGCGATTGGATGTCCAACGAAGGTGGAACTTATTCCTGATTTTTCCAAAATTTCGTTCTCGAAGGGAAACAGGGTAAGTACATGATCTACAGATTCTCTGATTTTTTTTACCCTGCCCTTTCTCCATGCCCATACAGTAGGTGAAACATAATGAATTACCGGGTTCTTGTATCCACCTCGCTTGATGCCCTTGGCAACCCTTAGGTTGAAATCCGGGCTGTCAATGGTAACTACCGCATCAAAAGAATCGCTTAATATGCTGGCTACCAGTTGGTTTTTTCTATTGATCAACCTGGGCAGATTTGAAAGTACCTCGGTAATGCCCATAACTGATAACTCATCATAGGGGAATATACTGACAAGACCCTTTTCAATCATAGACGGACCACCCACACCGATAAATTCGACTGTGGGATAAATCCTGAGCAATCCTTCCATCAGGTTGCCCCCCAGACTATCTCCGGAGGGTTCGCCAGCGATCAGGAATATTTTTCTCGGATATTTCGATTTATGTTTTTTGACCAAATGAATATTCCACCCTGATTTGCCATTTGAATCACTTTGGGTAAATCTATCAATATTACCTTGCCAGATTCAATGACAAGGCCACTCATTCCAAGGGATACAACTCTTTGGATTGTATTGGGACCAATAGTTGGTAAATCCACACGAAGATCCTGATTGGGCTTGGATGCCTTGATTAAAATTCCACTTCTCTCTTCTGGATCATTGGTAAATGTTGAATAAACATCCTTGATGGAATCAAGCATCCAGTCTGTACTGATTGTCTCCACTGCTATACACCGATTATTTCTGACAACTGCAGCCTGACCTATATCTGTGTTACCTATGGATGTAACAATTTCTTCCGCTAAAATAATATCAGATTTATCAGCTGATGAAGGAGACCGATCAGTCAATACTCCATTGTGATTTACCAATTGAGGTATAACTTGATGAACACCCCAGATTTTAAAACCGATCTCTTCAATGACAGTTAGAAATTGTTTAAGGATGGAATCATCCCCTCCCATAATGATGATTTGATTATTGGTTTCTCCGTGCTTGAATGGGATGCTTGTTTGATTGGGTCTATCAACACCTCCTGCAAGTACAACATGTTCTACGCCCATACCTTTATACTTTTGGAGTAAATCCAAAAAATTATCTGGATTGATTTTAGTATGTCTTGGAGTCAAATCATGATGTTCAGACCCAGGTAGTAAGGTGATTTCAACGTTATTACCGCACGACACAAGCTTTTCATATGCCAATTTGGGTAATGAACCTCGACCGGCGATCAAGAGGAAATGCCTTGGTTCTTCATGTTTCATGATTTGTTCAGTTTGGTTTTAGGAATTCTCTTCCGCTATTGAACAAGGTGAATTCAATTACATCATTTACCAGTGAATCAGTAGAATAATTCCTGTTTTTCAGTTCCTGAACGGCATCTGCAAAGGAACCTTTGAAATTTACCAGAAATGAATAAGCATTTCGAAGCTCTTCAATTTTTTCTCGGGAAATCTTTCTGCGTCGCAATCCTACAAGATTCAATCCCTTGAGGCTACCATCAGGTCCTTCGACCATGCCATAAGGAATGACATCCCGTCGAACAAGGGTTACGGCACCGATAAATGCTCCCTTTCCGATGCGTACAAACTGGTGAACTCCACTCAGACCACCTATGATGACATTATCTTCCAAAATGCAGTGACCGCCAAGTGCAACCTGATTGGCAAGAATGACATTATTTCCAACCCTGACATCATGACCTACATGAGCTCCGGTCATGAAGAGACAATCATCACCTACCTCGGTAATTCTACCCCCGTGTGCAGTGCCCATGTTAAGGGTGGCTCCCTCTCTTATTCGATTTCTCTTACCTATCTTGAGAGTGGTTTTCTCTCCCTTGTATTTGAGGTCCTGAGGTATTTCACCAACACAGGCATAAGGAAAAACCACTGTTTCCTCACCAACTTCAGTTCGACCTGTTACGGTTCCATGTGGTTTCACATGAACCTTGTCGTGGAGAACGACTTCTGGACCGATATAAGCAAATGCTTCAATCGTGCAGTGTGCTCCGATTTGAGCACCTTCTGAAATACAAGCCAGTGGATGGATAGACATAAAATCAGTTTCCAATCTGCCTATTCGTCCAACTTTTCCCACAAGGCAGTAATTACAGCTTCGGATACTAATTCATCTCCTACCATGGCTTTGCCATCCAATTTCCAGTATTTACCCCTTCCCCTTACAACCGTCATGTGCAATTCCAGTACATCACCTGGCACAACCATTTTCCTGAAACGGGCGTTATCGACTGCCAGAAGGTAAATGCCCAGATTCTCATCAATCATGTCAAGGGAATGATTTACAACGACTGCTGCCGTTTGGGCCATTGCTTCGATTACCAACACTCCTGGCATGATTGGCTGATTTGGAAAATGACCTTGAAAAAAAGGTTCGTTACAGGTTACATTCTTGATTCCGATGCCACCTTTATCCTTTTCCAGATTCATTACCTTGTCGATATACAGGAATGGATACCGATGCGGAATCATTCGCTTGATCATGGACAAATCTGCCATGGTTAGTGATAGATCAATCTCTGTTCGCATAACTACTTTCCATAAAATTGAAGCAAAACTGTAATTTCTTGAAGTTATTCTGCAATGCCGGCAAATTCCAGTGGATTGGTGTACTCGGTTAATCCGGTACCATCTCCAATAGTGGCATTCACCTGGGCCAATACATAGGGTGTTATATCAAGTGATTCATCAGTCCAAATGGTAAGATCTCTCGGGATAACCAATCTGGAACCAAAAAATTGTGCCACCTGAACAATAACAGGTGTAACATATGCCTGAAACATCTCTTGTTGTCGGTTTTCCCACTCACTCAGGGCAACACCCTTGCCATCCTGAATCATCCTTCTGGATTCTACCCTGGTATCAAAATCCTCGACAAGCAATTCAAACTCAGATGAAGTGAGATTACCTTTTTTTTCAGCCAAGTCCCTTTCCTCATCTTCAAACAACTCGGAATAGTATGTTCCTTCGGCACGAAGCGATAATTGCGCCTCCTGATACTCACTTGCCACTCTGATACCAAATTGTGATCTGAGATATAGTGTACGGTAGTCAAAAACGGTTACTTCCGGTCTTACAGAAGGAAAGAATTGCTCGCTTGAACCTTGACTCTGACCAAATGAAGTAGCTGGCAAAATGGCCAGTGAAAATAATGTCAGCAGTTCAAGTAAGAACTTTCGAATTGCCATTTAGAAATTCGACTGTAGGGTAACTTCAAAGTTCTGGGTGATATCACCCGGTTGTTTTTTCACTGGTCGTGAGAAATTGAACCTCAACGGTCCCAAGAAAGTTCTGATGAAGAAAGATACACCAGCAGTCGATCTCAATTTGAAGGAATCATCAACGGTTAAATTTGTACTAGTATCATCTGGATCAGGTCCATCATTGGTATCATCCAAACCCCAAATTGAACCTACATCCAAAAAGGTACCACCCGAAATCCCAAGTTCCTCATCAAAACCAAGAGGGAACCTGCTTTCAAGCCTCAATGCCGTATAATAATTGCCACCAAGGGCTCGCTTAACATTTCCCTGTTTGCTTCTTGGTCCAACACCATAGGGAGCAAAACCCCGGAAGAGTGTCGAATTCATTTGAAAACGATCAAAAAGCCTGGAATTGCGACCTCCTAATGGACTAATCATCCCACCTTCGAGGGTTGCTGTCAGTGTAACCGCGTCATCAAATGCAGTTGTTTGTCCCCTTAATGTACCAATTGACCTCAATACATTGTGGGAACCGCTGCCAAATGTCAGGGTCTGATTGAAAGTACCAATTACTCCACGTCGGGTAGAAAATCCAAGTGGAATACTGTTATACTGGTAGTTGTATCCAACCCGTACCTGCCTCTTATAGGGTTCAGGAACTTCTGAATATGTTATAGGGTCAGCGTTGGGATCTGGTATGCCTTTACCTACATCTTTTTGAAGTATTCTGGAATCTCCAAGATACGGCTTATAGTCGTAGGTGGAGAAACCGACATTGAAACCCAAACGACTGGTTTCGCTAATCGGAAAATTTATACCTGACGAAAGAACGAATTCCCTGACGCCAACAATACCGTCGTTTCTCGATTGGTTACGAGTACCAATCGTGAAATTGAAATTCATGTCCTGACCGAATAGCTTGGGTTCGCCTAAGGTAACAAAATAGTCTGTGTCATCGGATGTTGTATCAACAGAGAATGAAAGTCTTTGACCCCGCCCTAGAAGGTTGTTTTCGGTCAAACCTATACTACCTCCCAGCCCTGCAGCTTGGGAATAACTCAATCCGAAAGTCAAGGTTCCGGTATCTTGTTCCTCTACCTGCAGTCTTATGACCGATTGGGTCGGTGAAATCTTTTCTTCCGATACCTCAACCGAGGAGAAAAATCCTAATGCCCTTACACGTTCTGCGGAACGGTTTATTTCCTCAGCATTGAGAGGATCACCTTCAACGGTAGTGAATTCTCTCCTTATGACGTAATCCTTGGTTGTGACATTGCCCTCGATCTCAATCCGCTCAACGATAACTCGTGGACCTATCTCGATTACAAAATCAACATCAACAGTATTGTTGTCACTATTAACCCTGGTTCTTGGGACCACTCTGGCAAAGGTCATTTCCTTCTCGGAAGCCAGAAATTCCATTCTCTCCCTGGCCGAGACCAGTGAATTGGGCGAAAATACATCTCCCGTTTCAATCTTGATCGTTCCCAAGAACTCCTCGGTATCAACGCCTTCTAGTTCAGTGGATGCCAATAATTCACCAAAGGTATATTGTTGACCTTCGTTTATCTTGAAATTGATGAAGAAGGCGTCTCTTTCACGGGACAATTCAACAGTTGCTGATTCGATTTCAAAATCAACATAACCATTGTCCAGATAGAAATCCCTCAACAGGGTTTTGTCCAGTTCCAGCCTGTTGGCAACGAAGGTATCCTTTTGAATGAATGCCCGCAAGGCACCCGCCTGCCTGGTCTCCAGTTCCTTCCTTAGTTTTTCATCGGAAAATGCCTGATTGCCAATGAAACTCAAGCGTTCAACCTCTACAACCTTGCCCTCGGCAATCTCAAAAATCAAATCAACCCGATTATCTCTCCTGCGAATAATTTTTGGCGTTACCGTTGCAGCGAATCGTCCTCGCGCAAAGTAAAGCCGGGATATGGTTTCGGCATCAAGTGATGCCCTGGAAGGTAAATAGACCTGACGGGATTTTGACGTTATGAAAGGCTCAATAACATCGTCCTTGATTCTTTTGTTGCCTTCAATACTGATTTCGTTGATGAGGGG
>CAZHIL010000434.1:0-6856 GCA_964532985.1 uncultured Albidovulum sp.
TTGGCAGCCTGTTTATATTGCGTTGAAGGCTATTCAACATGGAAAGAGGTCATCGAAGCCAATCCTGACGTGATGTTTGCCCCCATTCGGGATAGATTTCTTCATGGCAAGGAATATTCTGGTGATGATTATTTATGTGCCTTGAGGGAACTTAAATCCCTACGTAAATCCCTGAACAAGAAAACCTGCGGATATGACGGTTTCCTACTGCCCACCAGCCCGATCTTGCCACCTAATACGGAAAGGTTACTGAACGACCGGGAATTTTATACCACCGAAAACTTCCATGCCCTACAGAATACTAGGGTTAGCAATCTGTTCAATTGGCCAGCCTTGACACTACCAACGGGTGTTCCCTCAACGGGTATTTCCATTATATGCCATCAAAACGAAGACACCAGATTACTTCGTTTGGCAAAAGCAGTCGAAAACACCATTAGTGCCCAATCCGCTTAGTGTAATTCCGGGATAATTCATATTTATCCCAGTATTACAAACCCATCTGATTCTGACAATTACTACTGTCCAACTGTCAAAGTTTTATTGAAATACCAACCAATTATTGGAGGCACAAATAGGAAAATGTTACCAAGTTTTGCTTAAGTACTGTCTGAAAAAACAGACATATTAAAGAATGAACGAAGAAAATGGATAAGTTAGTAAAAAATTGAATTGGATTTATTGTGAAAATCAAAACCTGAAGATTTTTAAGGTCTAGGTTTTTTGGATTGATCCAGTTTTGGAACATCCCGTGGGCGACAATCATACAAAAAAACCATCATGTCACTACCATCAAGCTTCTGGTAGAATTCCACCATCAATTCGTTGAACTCCTGTGCTCTGGTTGCCGGAACTGATATGGCATCCCATCCTTTGCTTATTAACTCTCCATTCATCATAAATCGCCCTGTCCGCTTGTTACCGTCAAAATAAAACTGGTGCAGTGCTACAAAAAGAAAGTAAGCCATGGCCCTTTCACAGGGATGCCTTACTTCATCCAGAGCGGCAAGACCACCATGATACAACTTGGTTAATTGCCCTCCCCCAGGTTCCGTTGGAGGTGGATAGTAAGAGTCATAACCCAAGGCAACATAAGGGGTCAGAGAAGTCTCCTCACCTTCCCCCCGGAAGTGGCCCCATTCAAGTGCTTCCATTTTGGCAACCATTTCATGCAACCTGTCAGAAATTTGTTTGACAAGACGGAACTGTTTTTTTTCGATTAGACAATAGAGTTCCCGAGCGGATGCCGCCAGATTGAGTACCTGACGTTCATCTTCTATCCGGTGGCCACCTACAGTTACGCCATCCATCAGGGTTTTGACTTCGGGATAGGTAAAAGGATTACCCTCAAGAGCACTGGCATCATGGACATAGGCAACCAAAGACTGCCTATACCTAAACAAGGCTCTTGCTGTCCCACCGGGTGGTTCTTCGGGCAAATCAGGTTGTCGCCAGGTAAAGCCGAGCTGGTCATACAAATGGGTTTCGTTCATTGGCTTGAGTCCTTTGTCAGGCTATTTTGACAATGTACCCTGAATAAAGGAAAGCATTCCCAAAAGCCGGCAAAAATATATTCAGTGAATTATCCTGAAGATATTGTAAACACTTCGAATGATTTTTAGTAAAAATTACTGAAATATGTAATCAATTCCCCTAATTAAAAGATGGATTCTTAGTCTTGGTAATTTAGATGCAATATTAATTTATCAGCAATGGAGTGCCAATTTTCGACCTATCAGGTCTATTTTGGAATTTCCAATTTTCTCTAAGGTTGATAGTATCTTTTCAGGACAGAACAACAGTCTGTAAAAAGAATTAAACCTCAGTATTTCGTTGATGGAGTATAGTGAAATTACACAAACAAACCCATGAATTCGGTTCTCGAAATCATGGTGAACCAACATTGGGATTCCATTCAAATGGAAAGACAATATCCCCCGTCCTGAAAGATCAGGATATTCGGTGATCGGGGTTTCTCTCGGAGTTTCCTTCTCAAATCGGTTATATGCTGGACAATCGTTTGAGTCTCGACATTACTCTTGTTTTTCCAGATTTCACTGTTGAGTACCTCAACCGACTTGACCTTTCCGTGGGCAAAATAAAGGCTTTGCAAAAGTAGGGATTCCCTTCTTGTCAGTTTTTCCCTTTGCTCGTCGGAATGGACCAATTCCTGGGTATCCGGATGGAAGATGATGCCCGAAATATCCAGCGGGGCCTTCCCCGAAAGCTCGTAATCCAATAATTGCTTTTCAATTCTTACCCTCAAGACCGAATACCCTTTGGTCTTGGGAACATATTCGCTGACTTCCTTGTAATTCATCAGGAACTTCTCCTCATCCGAGGCAGTTGTGGCTGTTCCTGTATTGATGATAATGGGACAGGATATTCCCATTTGTCTGGCTTTCAGTGCTATATCCAAACCCAACTCCCTGGGTCGCATGCCGGGGGAAGCTGGAATCTGGTTGTCGAGTAAGATTAGACCCAATTCAGAAACATTTTCGCTTAGATATTTGGTGGCTGATGTTGCGTTTTTGGCTTTCAGAATTTCCTTAAATTCGAATCTCTCAAAACTGTTGGGATTCTCCAACAATTCAACCAAAGCTTCCAACTGGATTGGATCATCTTCAATAACCAAAGCCCTTACCGGAGTTTTAAACGTGCATTTATCATCCATCAACCAATTTACCCATCAATCAAATTCAGGTTTGCTGAACCGATATTATATCCAAATGTACCCTAATGGGAATACTGGAATATGTTCCTGCAAATTACGCCGGATAAGGATTTAAACAGTAACCCTTCTTGCCAACAGTTTGCAAGATCTTTGGAGACTTTCTGTCTTTCTCCTGCTCCAAAAGTTCCCTCAAACGATAAACATGCGTTTGTGGTGTATGGGTTTCGGCACTTCCACTGTAATTCCAGACATTTTCCTGAAGTTCCCCAAGTGAAGCCGGTTTACCCCTTTTTTTGTACAAGTAAAACAGAAGATCAGACAGTTTGCCGGCCAATGACACTTCACGCCCGCCATCTACTGGTTCCAATATCCCCTTGCCTGGGGAAAAGTACCAGTTGCCGATTTTCAATCTGGCTTCAAGTGAGCTCTCATATGATTTGAGCAGGGAGAGTAGTCGTGCTCCGAGAAGTTCATAGCCCGCAGTCTTCGAAACATAATCGGTCAATGGGTCACCGACAATATCGGATTCCTGATTGCCTTTTGGTGCTGTAGTTTGTCCTGTTAGCATCAGGATCGGGTAATTGAAACCATTCTTTCGAAGTTTCCCAATCAAGTCCGCTCCTCGAAAACTTGGCTTCAATCCGTGAGATTCCGGTATTTTGTTGTCCAAGAGAAGAAATTCTATTTGCTCTTCAGACAAAATGGTTTCTGCCTTCGATTCAGTACCTGCTTCAAAGATCGGTTGAAAAACAAAATCCGGGAATTTCAGTTGCTTGAGCCAATTAACAAGCGCTTGCCTCTGTTCAACTTCATCTTCCAGAACTAACAAAGGAATCTTGGTTTTCATTTTATCCTCCTTCTAACTGCTAATTTCAGCCAACTTACCCATCGGGAAATCGGTTATAAACCAACTACTGCGGTTTGATCTGTAGATCAATTAAAATTATCTTGATTGGGATTTGATTTTGACGATCGGTATTTTTCAGTTAAAATTCTGGTAATCGTCTATTGTTAATTTATATGTTTAGTTAAGTTATAATAAACAGTCAGTAATTTGCCGGTTTTGATATGGGATTAAGTAGGTTGGAACCAAACCTCCGTTTTTTTTGGGGACATGTACTTGTAAATGGATAAGCATTCAGACTACTCGAATGAAGAGTACATCAAATATGCCGAAGCAAAGTTTTCCATTGGCCAGGTTGTAAAACACCGAAGGTTCCCATTTAGGGGAGTCATTTTCGACATAGACCCGGAGTTTGCCAACACGGAGGAATGGTGGCAATCAATTCCCGAAAACATTCGCCCCAAGAAAGAACAGCCTTACTATTCCCTTTTGGCTGAAAATGATCACACCTATTACATAGCGTATGTTTCCGAACAAAACCTTGTTCTCGACAAGACAGGTAAGCCGATTGGTCACCCCGGAGTGGAAACCCTTTTCGGAGATCTGAATGACGGCCGATATGAGTTGGGATTTACGGTAAATTAGAATTCCGAATTGATTGTAACCCTATCTGAAATCCTTCTTCTTCAATAACCGATGGCACAACCATCCTTTCTGGGATCGGACGCCCCCATCAAAGAACCCTTGTCATAATCAATCAGGATTGCCTGACCTCCTCCGTGAGGTGACGGTGGGATTTCCACATGATGGCCTAATGCCTCCAAGACCCTGATCGTAGCATCGGAATAACCCCTTTCAAGCAAGGAGGTGTTTTCTTCAAAAAAACTTCTTGGTCCATCCAAGGCGGTTTGTGGATCAAACCCGTAATCCACCATGTTGGTCAGGAATCTTGCGTGGCCTACCGACTGATATTGTCCACCCATAACACCAAAGGGCATGATCATCTTGCCATTATGCTTTAACATGGCTGGAATAATGGTATGCATGGGTCTTTTCCCTGGCCCTATTTCGTTGGGATGCCCCTCGGTCAGGTTGAATCCTGCACCACGGTTATGAAGGAGTATACCGAATTTCTCGGAAGCTATTCCCGAACCAAACCCATGAAATATGGAATAAATCAGTGATACAGCCATTCTATTGGAATCAACCACTGTTATGTAAATGGTGTCCTTATGAACGGATTCCGTGATCTTGTGTATGTCGGTATTAACCTCATTCATACTTATCTTGCTGGCCAAGAGGTCTGCTGTCTCCTGGGACAGCAGATGATCCAGCCGGGAAGTATAATCCATGTCAGCAATAAACCTGTTTCGGGCATCCATTGCAAGTTTCCCAGCTTCAATCTCGATATGGGTTCTTTCAGGTCCAAAAGGATCGAGACTGCCCAAATCAAAATTCTTGAGAATATTCAAAAGAAGCAAGGCCATGGCCCCCTGTCCGTTTGGTGGATGCTCGATGACCTCATAACCCTTGTAGGAACTGGCAATGACTTGAGTGTAGTCTGGAGAGTTGTTGGCAAAATCCTCCAGGGTATGGACCCCACCCCATGATTTCAAACTATCCGTCATGTCTTCTGCAACTTCACCCAGATAAAAGCCATCTCGACCTTCATGGACTATTCTTTCCAGTACTTCAGCCTGCTTTGGGGCTCGAAATATGGTTCCTAGGGAAGGTACCTGACCATCAAGAAGGTAGTAGTTCCTGGCCTTTCCCTGCAGCACATCCTTGCCATTTTGCCAGTCGTATCCAACCCGTGGTGATACGGGAATTCCCTCACGGGCATATTTGATTGCGGGGGCAAGTACTCCCTCCATACCCATCTTGCCATAATCCTCTTCTAGACGACAAAAGGCATCCACAGCACCAGGGATGGTGATTGATTCCGGCCGGTATTCGTCCAAACAGGTTTTTCCAGTCTCTCTCAAGGTATTGGGATTTGTTGCTGCCGGTGCTCGACCCGACCCGTTAATCGAAATTATGTTCTCTTGATTTGGCAATTTAACCAAGGCAAAACAATCTCCGCCCAACCCGGTCGATTGCGGTTCACAAAATCCCAAAAGGACTGCACCGGCAATGGCTGCATCCACAGCATTGCCTCCATCTTCAAGAATACGTACTGCTGTTCTTGCTGCCAGGGGGTGGGACGTGGCACACATGCCATTGGCAGCATATACCGGGGATCGACCCGGATTCTGAAAATCTCTCATTTTACTCTATACCCTAAATAACTAAGCTGGAACCGGCTTGATTCTCAATGACGCAAACCAGGCAAGCAATGCCATCGCACTGGCCGTGAACAGACAAAGACTGATGCCACCCAACTGGAAACTCAACCCTGATAGGAATGTACCAATCACCCGCCCTCCTGAATTAGCCATATAATAGTAACCGACATCCAGGGTTACCCTGGAAGATTGCGAAAAAGCCAAAATCAGAAAAGAATGTATTGATGAACTGATTGCGAAAATATATCCGATTATAAACAGACCCAGTATCAGGGTTGCTGGTATCCAGTTGAAATTCATATGCTCCAGAAAGGTTAATCCACCGAGGATAAATAGGATGGCAGGTATTCCTCTACCCCAGTTTTTCAGGTACTGGACCAAGGTCAGGACAGGTAAATTGTCATACTTGACGAAATTGGGTGAAAAGGTTTGTATCATGCCATAGACTACAATCCAGACACCCGTAAATAGACCCACCAGAAGGCAAGCTCTCATATCCCCTGCAAGCGATCCATCCGAAATCACCTCAAACAGGTAAATCGGGAACCCAACAACAAACCAGACATCACGAGCTCCATAAAGGAACATTCTTGCCATGGCCAGACTGTTCACATTCTCGTTCTTGGAAAATACTTCCCTCAAGCGAATACCTTTTTCACCCATGGGAAGATTGGAAATTCCAACAATGATCACGCCGACAGTTACAACTGCAAGAAAACCGGCAATAAGGATAAGGGAGGCGGAAAAACCTAACAGGCCCAACAACAAAGCACCAGAAAGAAAACCCGCTCCACGAATAAAATTCTTCGAGCCCGTCAATCTTGCTGCCCATTTGAACAATGAGCCTTCCTGATTGTCGGTAATTATCTTCAGGGAGCTTTTGGATGTGGTTGTAGTTAAATTCCTGGCTGCACCTGACATTCCCTGCAGGACCATGATGAATATCAATGAAGCGGCAATTGACCATTCCGGGTTCATTAGGGCCAGAATGCTCAAAGCAATTATCTGGATAAACAGTCCACCATACAAGGTCCTGGCCATGCCGAATTTTGC